>CANRXD010000053.1 GCA_947643685.1 uncultured Clostridium sp.
TTCAATGGACTCTGAACGGCTTACATTTTTATTCAGTACATCCTTCAGTTCCCCAAGTCCGTTCACTTTGCGGAAAGCCAGGGAAGGAATTCCGGAAATCGGGTTTTCAATTTTAGATAGGACACGAATACTCTGTATCAGAGAAGTTTTTCCTGAATTATTGGTTCCAGTCAATATGGTCAGACCGGGAAATTCTATGTCCGTGCTGTCCTGATGAATTTTAAAATTCCTGATAGAATATTTTTCAAACATTGCTTTCTCCTAAAATTATGTCCATTTCATTTAACCAGAGTTCAAAACGCATTCTTACCTTTGCGATGCTGGTATTGGACCCTCCCTTCACAGAACTCCGGAAGCCGGCATGTTCCGTAAGAAGTTGCCTCATACGCTGTCTGATCTGCTCTCCATGATAAAGTAAACATTCTTTCTCATATCCGGAGAACGAATAGGTAATAACATCATACAAAGCCAGATTAATCCGGCGTTTTTTTTCATCCGCCAGAAATGCATCGGCTCCCCAAATTTCTGCAATGGCATCAAATACATTTTTAAATACTGGTTCAAACTCTGCCTCCCGGCAACGGTAGTTCTCGTATTCCTGAAGTGTTTTATCCAAAAAAACTTTCATATTGCCGCTATACTCTTCAAACCCCTTATAATAGAAAGACATGAAGCGCAGAACCAGTTCCTGGTGCTGAAGCGCAGAAAAATCCACTTCTTTTTCCGAGATCGTCTGCCGGAAAGAATTATATTCCGCCAGCTTTCTTATGAATGGAATTCCCATAGTTCCGTATTGATAGTTTCTGATTTCCTGGGAAGAAAAAGAACGGCGGTTTAAATTCAGGCTCTCAAACAGCTGGCGGCGAAATTCGCCCTCAAAATCATTATGAACCACATAAACGACCAATTGAAAATCTTCGATTTTTCTCTGTTCAATGGAGCTGAGCTCTGAAAAACGTCGCCCATTCCAATCGGGGTTTTGACTTACAAGCTCAAATCCATCCTTAAAAAAGGATACGAAGGTCTTAATTCTCTGGGCACCGTCAATGATTTTCATGCTTCCGTCCTTTGCCGCTTCGAGAAATATCGCCTGTACAGGAATTCCGCTGAGGGCAGCCTCGATTAATCTGCTTTTTCCTTCCGGCGTCCATCGCAGATTCCTAAGCTCCGGCGCATCCATTTTTAAAATTCCATTTTCTTCCCAGCGAAGCAATTCATAAAGGGAAAGAATTCTCATATCGATTTTAACTTGTTCATTTCCAGTAAAAACAGCCATTTTTTCTCCATCTATTCGGGTTTTTTGTGTTTTTCTCTATATCTATTTTATCCCATTCAGCCCGCGATTACAACACAATTCCAGATACAGTTCGCAGGGCGCGGAACCCCGGCCAAAAACGGACGTCAAGCTTGCTTGTAAGGCGGTTTTTGAGTAACTTAAGACCCGCCCACGTCCATCATCCACCGCAGCGCATTCAGCTTCTGAACACCATTATAATTCATTTCCTCAAAAATATCATCAAGCGTAATAAGATACTTGGGATAATTGTCTTCTATTTTTTTAAATGGCGCCAGCTCCCGCTCCAACACCTTTTCCTCCAGCGTTGTCTCTGCCACCTGATAATAGGAAGGGATTCCATCCTTCATGGAAACAAAGTCAATTTCCCCATCACGGCCCACCTGCCCCACATATACTTCATATCCGCGGCGCTTAAGCTCCAGATAAACAAGATTTTCCAGAATATGGCCCACATCGGATTCCTTTCCTTTCACCAGCATATTCCGCATTCCGATATCTGTGGTATAATATTTATTGACCGTAGTTAAAAATTCCTTCCCTTTGATGTTGTACCGCCGCACCTCGTAAAACAGCAGGCTGTCCGTGAGCCCGCGGATATAACGGTCCACTGTTTTGGGATCGATCTTTTTTTGGTTCGATGTCATGGTATTTGCAATGGTTGTTGGCGATGTGCGGTTTCCGATGTTGAACAGTATGAATTTTGTCACTGCTTCCAGCATATTAACATCTGCAATCTTAAAACGTCTCACAATATCATTTAAAAGAATCGTGTTATAAATTCCGCTCATATATTCTCTTGCTTCCTGCAGCCCATAGTGATATTTCAGCACATACGGGAATGAGCCAAGCAAAATATACAGATTGAATTTTTCATTCAATGTGAGTTTCTTTCTCTCTTCATCCAGTCCCTGGCAAAATTCTTTAAAGGAAAGCGGCAGCATGGAAAGCTCCACATACCGGCCTGTCAGCAGTGTCGCCAGCTCACCGGACATAAAATATGCATTGGAGCCAGTGATATACACATCACAGTTTTCTCGCAGAAACAGGCTGTCCACGGCCTTCTGATACTGTTCCACATGCTGAATTTCATCAAGAAAAATGTAATTCATTTTATCCGGAACCAGCCGTTCCTTAACATACTTGTACAGGCTCCGGTAGTTTTGAAGGTCCTCGTACTCGATATCTTCAAAATTAATGGCTATAATCTGCTCTGGTAAAATGCCGCTCTCTAAAAGATGATCACAGTATATCTCAAACAGCGTTGATTTCCCACATCTGCGTACCCCCGTGACTACTTTAATAATTTGTTTATCCCTGTGGCGCAGCAGCCATTTCAGATATTCCTCGCGCTCAATTCTATGCATACCGCCACCTCCTGTCTCTAGTATACGTGGTTTCCGAAAAAATATCAACAAAAAATCGGAATGTATTCCGTTTGTTTTTCAATAAAAGCAAAATTAAGGAATGCATTCCGTTTTCAATTTGACGTGCTGACACATTTACATTTTACCGAATGACTTGCCTGAATTTTCCCCCGCCGCCTTATACACGATAAAACTTCTGATTTTTACTTTTGGGATGGCCGGGAATGGTCATTTTCAGCCTTCCGTTTGCTACCAGAGGATTAATGTAATGATTGCTTACATAAAAGATGGTTGCCATGCCAAGAAATTCTGCAATCTCCTTTCGTCCCCGTGGAGTCTCACAGAATTTCAACAGTTTTTCCTCCTCAGTGAAGTCCGCAGGCGGCGTATCTTCATGCTCTCCATTATAAAAGGTAACACAAAAAAAATTTTCTGATTCTGAGAATACAGCGTCCTCCATTCCCAGACTGCCCAATTCCCTCTGTATGGCAGAAATTCCGGAATGCCTGTTTTTCATAATTCCCATAATTTCCAGAGCCCTGGCCAGAACCAGGTTTCTTATCTCTGCCTGCCTCTCCCCCAGTTTATCGAAAGACGTCCTTCCATAAAGTCCCCCCGGGCTCCTGACTTCTACCCTGTTCTTATAAACAATCACTTCTACCGGCACAGACTGCGTATAAACGCTGTAATCTCTGTGGACCAGAGCATTCAATACTGCCTCTTTTAGAGCAGAAACCGGATATTCACACCGTTCCGTGCGCCGGCCGGTGCCAGGATCACGAACGGATTTACGTTTCAGATGACGGTTAAAAAAATCCGATACACCATTTAAAATTTCTGGTATCGTGCCCTCCAGCCTTTGATTCACCGTGTACTGTATTTTTTCCCGGGTTCCTGTTTGCACTTGCTCCTGTGGTTCTTTTCGTACCACTGCCCATGCTTCTTTTTGCATCTCTTCCTGTGGCTCTTTTCGCGCCCTTTCTTGTTCTGCTTTTTGCACCACTGCTCGCGCTTCTTTCCGTACTATTTCCTGCGTTTCTCTTCGTACCACTTCCTGCACTTCTCTTCGTGCTCTTTCCTGTACTTTTCCCCCCGCCTCTGTGTCGGTTCTGTCCTCCGAAGCGACCATGGCATGAACCATATACTGGGGGTAAAATATCTGTGGGTAAACAGAAAACAACAATGTGCAGGCAAGGGTGGGATGTCCATCCACAGTCATGCCAAGAAAGTGTTTTATGTCTGAGTCAGGCAGATGCACCAGGCCCGGATGCCGCTCCCTTGCCATGGACAAATAAGAATTCAGGGCTCTTTCATTAACAGCACTCATATCTGTATTGTAATTTACCCGCATATCATCCTGGTATTTCTTCCGGTAAGCTTCATAGCCATATATCCGGTAAGCCGACATCCGCACATTGAAACTGCCTTCTCTCACATAGGCGCCCATGCTTTTCCCCATTCCTTTATAATAACATGGACGTTCCGGCACATCCAAAGGCGGAATCTCCGCTGCCACAACACAGCTGTTTCTGTATTTTAATACCGTAAACAAAGGCTGCACCACAGGCTCCATCTGCCTGCACTGCTCAGATACTTTTTCTTGCAAATCGCTGACATCATAAACGCCTGTGACCGCGAATCCGCTTTCAGCATCCAGACCAAAAAGAATCACTCCTCCGCTGTCCTGGTTGGAAAAGGAGGATAAAACAGCATATAATGGTCTCGGACATTCCCGGTCGGCTGACAGGATCTCGATAGTCGTTCTGTTGGCCTGTCTGGCCTGTACTTTTTTGACCAATTCCATAAGTTCCAGCTCCATCATGGCTTCACCAATTCCTTTTCCTTTGTCTTTTTCCCGTGCTTTTCCTGCACCATGTCCCTTCCGGCTCTGGTTTTGATAGATTTGAGGCAGGCATGTGATACATAACCTTTCGATTTTGATATCATTTTAAGGCAATTCATATTGCAAGTCAATAAAACACTAGGGCATCTTCTCTTCCGAAATCTGACCGCAGTTAATCTCAAGCAATATATTTCTCAAAAGACGAAGCCCATACAAGTAGTATTCCTGTTCACAGATAAGCTTGATGTCCTCAAACATTTCTGATATATTTTTTTCCCATTCCGATTCAGGCTCCGTTTTCCCTGATAAGCTCCGTTTTAAAATCCGCCGGATTCCTTTTCGCTGCCTTTTCATGTAACCGGACAGTTCTGGAAAGAGGGAATACTTCAGGGATTCAGCTAAGCTATCGTTTCCTGCTAACATGGCCGCAATGTTCCAGAATTTTTTCCGTATGTAGTCATCTTGTGTGACCAAAATGCTATTGACACTTTTGGCCATGCTGTAATAATTTTCAAAACACGATTGAAGCTGGAAAATATTCCTGCAAAACAACTCACGATTCAGTCTGCTTTTGTATTGACAATGCTCCGGCGTATCCTTCATCGCTTTTCGGATATCAAGGATAAAATCCACAGACGAAATTTCATGGCACATGGTTACCACACCCAGGATTTTTTTATTTTCTTCTAAAATATATGCTGTATTCATGCTGATTCCTCCTGTTCTTAAAACGGGGTACGGGTCATATCAAGCTTACGCCGGATTTTTTCCGTTTCTGGTGAACAGCGTTTTCCTCCATCATGGTTAATGATAATGGAAAGCAGATTGTCCAGAACACAGCATAATGCAAAAACGGCCAGAACTGTCAGATATCGTTTCAGGTATATGATGTCTGTATTTATGGACGGCTTCCAGAAGTTAAGCTCCACGATGTGAAAAAATGCAAAAAAATATAAAAATGACCAGAAAGTAAGAACGACCTTAAAAAAGGCTACAACCGCATATTTAACGAATTCCAGATCTGATGTATACCAGCTTTTGGAAGGAGCCGGAATTTTATCGTCCATTTCAAGTGCAAACCTGTATTTTCCTTTTATCTGCTTTCTTAGCAGAATATCATATGCAACTCCTGCCAGAATCGCCAGAATAAAGAATCCAAAGGGAATCGCTGCAATCCAGAAAAGAAGCGGCTGATCCTCCCCTGGCATCAAAATAAAATATAGAACAAAGGCAATAATTAGACCATCCAATATGTTTATGACAGCTTTTCGCCATGTCGGCAGATTAATAATGTTTCCACGGTTCCTGTTTATGGAACCCTGAACCAATAAAACGCTGGCAATAAATTGAACTAAAATAAAAAAGAAACAAAAATTACTCATTTTATACCTCCGGTATCCCATAGAATCCTTCCAGCATCGTGTGGAAGAGATTACTCTGGGCAATGTTCTGTCTCATGTAAATCTCAGCTCTGGAGCGGAGCAGGTACACATTTTGCCCTCTGGATCGTTCACTGCGAGTTCTAAAACCATCTGTACCAAGGCCATCCCATTCCTTCTCCAGCTGAATATATTCCCATTCAGACAGGCAGACCACGTAATTTAATTTCATTAAAATAGATGTGATTGGAATAAACTGCTCCCTGTTCAGGTCATTTTCCCAGGCTACTGCACCGAAACCACTGTGGACGGTACAGTTTGAGACACGAAATTTTTTTAAATACTCATCAATCACAGAAATAATTTCATCCATACAGGCGGAACAATACTGTGCAAAATCAGCTTTTCTTCTTCCGGAACGGACTGCCAGTATCCTGGGAATGGAAAGAAAAATACTCGTCATAAGATCCTCCTCCTCTTCAAAAAAGTCCTCGCTGGCTCTTGCATATAGCGGCGATGCTTTCTGGCGGTTCTTTATAAGGGACAGACCAAGCGTTCCTCCATCAATTAACACTGCAAGAATCATGGCAGTAACCGCACTGGTAAAATATCTGCTCTTAGGTGAAAGATAGGAAAAGGCAACATAGTTTGCGTCTTTTGTCACCATAAGCATATCATATGCACTTTTTAATTTCTCCTTCTCACTGTCATTGAGAAAAGGAACGATTTCACCATAAGATTCTGAGGCATTTTCCTGTATGGAACGGAGCGCTTCCGCATATTCTCTCGTAGTGCTGTCTTCAAATTTAAATAAACAGTTTAAAATGGTTTCTAATATTCGCGGTATCGGGTTGCCGGTTTTTGACTGCTTCGGAACAATTGTGCCAGAAATATTTCCTGCTTCCTTAACACTATTCAAAGCCGCCAACGAATCTAGCTCTGTATAAGTCCTGGCTTTCTCAAAAGCGTCAGAAACAGAGGAGAAGGTAACATCCATTTTCTCGTCATGAACAAGAACGTAATTTTCAGCTCCCAGGCGGAGTAAAGTCTGAAAGTCCGAGTCTGCCATGAGGAGCTGTTCTGTCATGCTCCCCTGTTCCAGAGACATATTCCATAAGGAAAGAAGATCGTCAAATTTCCCCTCCATTTTTTCGATTTCCTCCAGATTTCCTGCGAGTCGTGAAACATTACGCTTCATGCGTTCCCTGTCCTCATTGGAATATACGGTTTCTTTTGTTTTAGTTGTCTGAGTTTTTATGCTGGGGCCATTGTTGACAGTCTGAGTTTCCGTTTTGGATCTCGTCTCGCCAGCCAAAGTATTCAGGGTTTCTACTTCTCTGCTGATACCTGCGCTCATATTGAAAATTCCTTTGATATCCCCCAGAAGAATCGAAACGGCTTTTTCCGGAGCCATCATCCGCTCTGCATCGCCAGACGCAGACGTCTTTACCGCGTTAAACTCGGCGGTGTACGTATTTTTTTCTTCAGAACTGGCCTGAAGGGGATTGATAATGCCATTGATGATGCCCACATAAGATACAGAGATAGAAAGCATCACGGCAATAGACAGCGCCGCCACACGATGTCTTTCATCCTTTCCGCTGCTGAAGGTTATGACAGATAACAGGATAATTACAGACTGGAGCACCAGAGTAAATACAACAGGTATCCATGCCTTCAAATCCCTCATATAATATTCAGCCCCGGAATAAGTTGTATTGGCAGAGATCATCTGAAGACCAACCATCAAAATAGTAATGGAAACGCCGAAAATATGTCCCTTAAAAAAAGGCATATGCAGCGCCAGAACTTTTTGAAGCTCACGGTTGAAGATTCTCTTCATCTGCTTTTTCTCTCTTCGCCCGGCAATATCACGTTCATAATTTCTCAGAGCCTGAGCAATATTCCGGAAATATGTGATAAAAATAGAAGGTATATAAGCTTCCATAGCTTTCCCGATCTGCTCTGCTGCCAGTGCCACAGCATGAATTCCGGAATACAGAAAGCACAAAATTCGAACCACGTCTCCTGCAACCGGTATTTTCTTTAATCTTTCAGCCCATTTCATATGTATCCCTCCTCGTTCCTTAATGGTATTTCTCTTTTCTATGTGTTAAGTATGAAGCTGTTTTGGAGAATAGTCCAATGAAAATTGCTCATAGGATGATTCCTGCTCCTTCTCTTTCTTCTCCGTTTTTAAATGTTTTTTCGCCGGTTCCTCTTTGGAATGATTTCTATAAGGATAAATAGCGAAGTATCCTGCTGTAATTCTCAGAATGCAGCGGAATAGAATGCCATAATTCTCGGAATGCGGTAGCGTAAAATGTCGAAGTTCTGAGAATAAGGCGGAATAAAATTCTGCAAAGTGGAATCTCCATATGAAAAATAACATACTCAAACTTCGCACTTAAATAAGTGTCTATGTACCTTGAAAATTCAATAAAAA
>CANRXD010000054.1 GCA_947643685.1 uncultured Clostridium sp.
CGCCGTCCATCTGAGCAGCACCGGTGATCATGTTCTTTACATAGTCAGCATGGCCTGGGCAGTCAACGTGTGCGTAGTGTCTGTTTTCTGTCTCATACTCTACGTGAGCGGTAGAAATTGTGATTCCACGCTCTCTCTCTTCGGGTGCCTTATCAATATTGTCAAAATCAGTAGCTACGTTACCTGCAACTCTCTCAGAAAGTACCTTGGTAATAGCCGCTGTTAAAGTTGTTTTACCATGGTCAACATGTCCAATGGTACCAATGTTACAATGCGGTTTTGTTCTTTCAAACTTAGCTTTTGCCATTTTAAAACGTCCTCCTTAATTTGCGCCCATTGGGCTATTTTATTTAACTAGGCTAAATCATATTATATTCCATTCAATACAGATTTTCAAGCCTGTTCTTACTTATTTCACACTGCGGTCACTTTCTTTTCACCACGGTGCAGCTATTTCACGCCTTTTCTTTCAGAGATAATCTTCTCCTGTACACTCTTCGGTACCTGCTCATATTTCTCAAAGAACATGGAGTAGTTACCGCGTCCCTGTGTTCTGGAACGAAGGTCTGTGGAGTAACCGAACATTTCAGCAAGGGGTACATATGCCTTTACCATCTTGCCGCCGCCGATATCCTCAAAGCCCTCAATACGTCCACGACGGGAGTTGATATCGCCGATAACATCGCCCATATACTCTTCGGGCATCGTTACTTCCACCTTCATGATCGGCTCAAGTAAAACGGCACCAGCCTTTGCCATAGCATCTTTGAAAGCCATGGATCCTGCAATGTGGAATGCCATTTCGGAGGAGTCAACCTCATGATAGGAACCATCAAATACATTTGCGTGTACACCCAGTACCGGGAATCCGCCAAGAATACCTGCCTTGGAAGCCTCTTCGATACCCTCGCCGACAGCCGGGATGTATTCCTTCGGAATTGCACCGCCGACAACAGAGGACTCGAACTTGAAAGTCTCCTCGCCGTTGGGATCCATCGGTTCGAAGTGTACCTTACAATGACCATACTGACCACGTCCACCAGACTGTTTTGCGTACTTGCTGTCCACATCCACAGCCTTTGTGAAGGTTTCCTTATAAGCAACCTGCGGAGCGCCCACGTTAGCCTCTACCTTGAATTCACGAAGCAGACGGTCAACAATGATTTCCAGATGCAGCTCGCCCATACCGGAGATGATGGTCTGGCCAGTCTCTGTATCGGTATGAACACGGAATGTCGGGTCTTCCTCAGCTAACTTTGCAAGAGCCTCGCCCATCTTATCCTGACCGGCTTTTGTCTTCGGTTCAATTGCGATATCAATAACCGGCTCCGGGAATTCCATGGACTCAAGGATTACCGGATGCTGATCATCACAGATGGTATCACCGGTTGTCGTGGTCTTAAATCCAACGGCCGCGGCGATATCACCGGAGTATACTTTATCAAGTTCCTGACGCTTGTTGGCATGCATCTGAAGGATACGGCCAACACGCTCCTTTTTGTTCTTCGTCGCATTCAGTACATAAGAACCAGAGTTCATCGTACCGGAATACACCCTGAAGAATGCCAGCTTACCGACAAACGGGTCAGTCATAATCTTGAATGCAAGAGCAGAGAACGGCTCCTCATCAGAAGAATGACGTACCGTTTCATTTCCATCCATATCAACACCCTTAATAGGCGGAATGTCGAGCGGAGACGGCATAAATTCAATGATTGCATCCAGAAGCTTCTGAACGCCCTTGTTTCTGTAAGCGGTACCGCAGCATACCGGGATTGCCTGGCATTCACAGGTTGCCTTACGAAGAACTCTCTTCAAGTCGTCAACGGACGGCTCTTCACCTTCCAGATATTGCATCATCAGGTCGTCATCCAGCTCACAGATCTTTTCAATCAGCTCGCTTCTGTAAAGCTCCGCATCATCCTTCATATCTTCAGGAATATCAACTACGGAGATATCATCGCCCTTATCATCATTGTAGATGTAAGCCTGCATTTCAAACAGATCGACGATTCCCTTAAATTCGTCTTCCTTACCGATTGGAAGCTGAAGGCAGATCGCATTCTTACCAAGACGGTTACGGATCTGATCTACGGTTCCGTAGAAATCAGCGCCAAGAATATCCATCTTGTTGATGAATGCCATTCTTGGTACATTATAGGTATCCGCCTGACGCCATACATTTTCTGACTGGGGCTCAACACCGCCCTTCGCACAGAAAACACCCACGGCACCGTCAAGAACACGCAGAGAACGCTCAACCTCTACGGTAAAATCTACGTGGCCTGGAGTATCAATGATGTTGATACGATGCTCAAGAGCGCCCGGCTTTACCTTTGTCTTTTCCTGAAGAGTCCAGTGACAGGTAGTTGCTGCTGATGTGATTGTGATACCTCTCTCCTGCTCCTGCTCCATCCAGTCCATGGTGGCAGTGCCCTCGTGAGTATCACCGATTTTATAGTTAATACCAGTATAATAAAGAATACGCTCAGTCGTTGTGGTCTTACCTGCATCGATATGAGCCATAATTCCGATATTTCTGGTTCTCTCCAACGGATATTCTCTTCCAGCCAAGGATTTTTCCTCCTTTTAGAATCTGTAATGAGCAAATGCCTTGTTGGCCTCAGCCATCTTATGCATTTCCTCTTTCTTCTTTACGGCTGCACCCGTGTTGTTAGCTGCATCCATAATTTCGTTTGCGAGTCTTTCAACCTGAGTTTTCTCAGAACGCTTCCTGGAATAGGTAGTAATCCAGCGAAGACCCAGAGCCTGTCTTCTTTCCGGCTTAACCTCGATCGGCACCTGGTACGTTGCACCGCCAATACGTTTTGCCTTAACTTCCAGAACCGGCATGATGTTATTCATAGCCTCTTCAAATACTTCCACTGCATCTTTTCCGGTTTTTGCTGCAACTTCTTCAAATGCACCATAAACAATCTTCTGAGCAACGCCTCTTTTACCGTCTAACATAATGTTGTTGATTAACTTTGTAACAACCTTATTGTTGTACAACGGATCTGCTAATACGTCTCTTTTCTGAGTATGTCCTTTACGTGGCACGTTACTTCCCTCCTTAATCATTATCAGATTAGTAACTGTTCCGGACAGCTGACACACAGCCCGCCGGAGTGTTACCTGGATTAATTCATAGGTACTCACATGTTTCCATAAAATGTGTTCGTGCTCGGTTTTCTATCTATATCCTGCAACCCACAGGTTCAATATCACCGGCACAACGATGCAGAATCTTCTGCACCCACTTTACTGCTGTTAGTGGCCCAATTAGTTTTGATTATTTTTTATCTTTCGGTCTCTTTGCGCCGTATTTGGAACGAGCCTGTTTTCTGTTGGCTACGCCCGCAGTATCAAGAGTACCTCTGATAATATGGTATCTGGTACCCGGAAGATCTTTTACACGGCCGCCGCGGATAAGAACAACAGAGTGCTCCTGAAGATTATGTCCCTCACCCGGAATATAGCTTGTAACTTCGATGCCGTTGGAAAGACGAACTCTGGCGATTTTTCTCAAAGCAGAGTTAGGCTTCTTCGGTGTTGCAGTCTTAACAGCTGTGCAAACGCCTCTCTTCTGCGGAGCAGAAACTTCGGTAGCCTTCTTGTGAAGAGAATTGTATCCTCTCTGAAGAGCCGGAGCTGTGGATTTCTTTTCTGTGGTCTCTCTTCCTTTTCTTACTAACTGGTTAAATGTTGGCATTCTTTTCACCTCCTGCGATATTGACTGTGGTTGCTGCTTAATCAGCTTATTTTCGCGTACAAAAAATGGGACGTTCCCATGCACGCCCCACTATTATATACAGTCTTTTTCCGACTGTCAAGGAAAAACCTTAAAATTTCTTCAAAAATTCAAGGTTTTTCATCAATGATACGCCCGGATAGGTTGTCTCATATTTATTGAAATCATTTTATATCTTTTTTCACCTTTATTCTCCCAGACAGAACATATCCACCGTTACATCAGCAAGAAGTTTCCCCGCCGCATCTGTCACCTCTCCCCGTACAATGGTGATGGACTTTCCCCGGCGCACAAGGATTCCTTTGGCAATCACAGTTCCTTCTGATACGTTTTTTATAAAATTAATGTGGGCACTTTGGGTCACGTATCTGCGCCCGTCAGCTCTGGCGGTAATTCCGGTCACCACAGCAGCCAGGGAATAAATCAGGCCGCCGTGAACCATTCCCATGATATTCAGCCCCTCCGGATGTACTTTCATACGGATTTCACTGCATTCCGGAGATACTTTTGTAATTTCCATGTGATTATGCTGCATAAAAGGATTATTCGCCAGATACTCCTGGGGATCCAGACCTGTAAACTTCTTCTCGCTCATGTATTTCTGCCTCCGATGACGGCTGTTTGCCGGATTTTATTTTTGCGGGGTCAAAATACTTTTTGACCCCTGTATCTTTTATATCCAAAATTCATCATATCACAAGTATGCACCAGATACAAACAGAAAATACACCGGGCACACATGCATTGCCCCGCAGGTGTAACAGTTCAGCCTTCCGGCTGAATTGTTACAACATCAGGCTGCATCTGCGGGACTTTTCTGTACTATGCTACGGAAAAGGAAACATCATCCAAATCCATGCTCTGGCCTCCATTGGCAGTCACAGTAAACTCAATCCGGGCCTTCACCGTTCCTGCCGGAGCTGCCTGGGTAATTCCGCGGTAATAAGCGAAATCCCGGTTGCTGTTTGTCATGTCCTGCTGCCTTACGGTAATTACGAGGGCATCTGTTGGCTGGTTTTGGGCATTAAAGTAAATCACCTTAGCTGTCAGCCCCACCTGGCTTCCTTCTCCTCTTGCA
This sequence comes from uncultured Clostridium sp., assembly GCA_947643685.1. Taxonomy (GTDB): domain Bacteria; phylum Bacillota; class Clostridia; order Lachnospirales; family Lachnospiraceae; genus CANRXD01. Next base: position 4,830 of record CANRXD010000054.1, read on the forward strand.
AAAAAGGATAATTCGTAGAAACATCCGCCGCCGAGTGCAATATCCTGATAAAGGACGGCATCATCCTTAAGATTCACAGCGGAATTTCCCGAATGAACTCTTCCCTGAAGAGTCACTTTGGATACAAGATTTTTGTTGTTGGCAGTCCATCCGGCAGGAACATTGTCGCTAAAGGATTCCATCCCTCCGTTAGTTACCAGTTCCCCCCTGGACTGACAGGGGCAACTGCAGGTTCCGGTAACTCCTGCGGCTCCTGTCGCCCCCGTGGCTCCCGTAGCTCCTGTGGCTCCCGTGGCTCCTGTCGCTCCTGTCGCTCCTGTCGCTCCTGCAGTCCCGGCCGCCCCCGTAGCTCCTGTTGCCCCTGTTGCTCCCGTAACTCCTGTGGCTCCCGCAGTCCCGGTCGCTCCTGTCGCCCCCGTCGCTCCTGTCGCTCCTGTCGCCCCCGTGGCACCTCGCGGGCCCTGGCATGGACAATCAGGATTCCATCCCTGGCAGCAATTCTGGCAACCGCTCTGACAACCGTTGTTCTGGCAGCAGTTCTGACAACCATAATTCTGACACCGGTTCTGGCAGCATCCAAACATACAGGAACTGCTTTCCCCGCAGCCGCTCTCTTGTCCATTTCTGAAAAATGATTCTTCCTCATTATAGCAGAAATCGTCTCTTTCCGTACAAAAGTCTTCCAATGGATTATACATTGATATACTCCCATATTTCCTTTTATCTTATGATATGCCGGACAACCGGTTTTGTCCTGGTTTTGTCCCCTTTTTACCCCGGTTTTGTCCCGCTTTCCTCCTTCCTTCTCTGAAAATATTCCCGGTTCTGGGCACAGGCCGGTGTCCCCGGCTTCATGCATTCTGCCATCTCATTAAATCTCTCCGCTCTCTCCCACTGACCCATCCTGTCATAGCACACACATAGCTGGATACAGGGAACATATCCCCTGAGCTCTTCCTGCATAAACCCGTCCGTACCCGTACTCTTTCTATTTTTCAGCGCCTGCCTGTACCAGTATGCCGCCTCTGCAAAACACCCCCTGTCAAAAAACCATTTTCCAATATCACAGCAAAGTTCCGGTCTGGGCACTCCATATTTCAGTCCCAGAAGCAGTGCCTCCAAAGCCTTCCCATCGTTGGAAAGCCCATAATAGCAATCCGCCAGGCACCGGCAGGCATCCGACTTATCCTCAGTCCACCCATCGGTCCGGCTTAAAAATGCTTTCAGCTCCTCTGCTGCCTCATGGAATTTCTTATGGTAATAAAGTTCCCTTCCATAATAATATTGTTCCCGTGCTTCAAACGGCTCTCCGTCATCTATCATTTTTTCAAAAATCCGCAGGTTTCTCCCGGAATCCGTCATTTTTTCCTTATGATGCTCAATTACAATCTCTTTCTTCCAGACCTTTCCAAAGGGCACCACCACCTCATGAATACGCCCCTTCCATACGGCCTGCGGGCATCTTTTCATGAGCCTTTCCCTGAAAAAAACAATAGCCGGCCTCCCGTTTTCATCAAAGCCAGCCGCATATAAAAGCATCACAACATCCGGTTTTTCTTCGTCCAGTTTCTTTTTCAGTGCCTGAAGCTTTTCCATCTCTTTCTCCGGAATCACGTCATCCGCATCCAGCCAGAATAAGTAATCTCCCCTTCCTTTGGAGAATGCAAAATTTCTCGCTGCGGCAAAATCCCCCTGCCACGGAAAGGAAAAGATCTGTTCTGTAAATCCGGCGGCAATCTCTTTCGTCCTGTCTGTGGAACCTGTATCCACAATTATAATTTCATCTGCAAATCCGGCCACACTTTCCAGACAGCGTGCCAGCACTTCCTCTTCATCCCTTACAATCATGCAGAGACTGACCGATGCCATAAAACGCTCCTGCTTATATATCTTCCTATTTAATATATGTCCGTCTGTTCTGTCAGGTACCTCCATAAACAATGCCAACCATACGCAGCGGTTCAGACAGCCTGAACAGTTGCAGCCATAAAGCTTCTGCCGCACACTTTCGTAAGTAAACCGGGTGATTGTTTTCCCGAAAAGCTTTACAATAGAAGTAATTTCACAAACAGGAGGAATACCCATGAAGCTTGTTATTATCGAACCCCTCGGTGTCAATGACGAAAAGCTCCTTGCCATGGCCAGGGATATGCTGCCGTCCGACATTGAAATTGTTTATTACAACACCCGTGTCACAGACACAGAAACCCTCATTGAGCGCGGAAAAGACGCCGACATCATCGCAGTTTCCAACCTCCCGATGAACGCCGACGTAATCAATGGGTGCAAAAACTTAAAAATGCTGTCTGTCGCCTTCACCGGAGTGGACCACATCGCCATGGATGCCTGCAAGGCCAACGGCGTTCTTGTCAGCAACTGTGCCGGCTACTCCACCGTTGCTGTGGCCGACCTTGTATTCGGCATGGTAATCGCCCTCTACCGGAATATGATCCCCTGTAACGATGTAGTAAGAAAAAGCGGTACAAAAGACGGTCTGGTGGGCTTTGAGCTGGAAGGAAAGAAATTCGGCATCATCGGAACCGGAGCCATCGGGCTTCGGGTTGCCTCCATCGCCCGTGCCTTCGGCTGCGAGGTTTTTGCATACAGCAGAACTAAAAAAGACGCCCCCGGCATCACATACGTGGATATGGACACGCTTCTTTCCACCTGTGACATCGTTTCCCTGCATACGCCATTAAATCCTCAGACCAGGGGACTGATCGGAAAAGACCAGCTTGCCCTCATGAAATCCTCTGCCCTTCTCATCAATACCTCCCGCGGTCCTGTGGTGGACAGCGAGGCCTTAGCCGAAGCCTTAAATACCGGAAAAATTGCAGGAGCCGGAGTCGATGTGTTTGAAATGGAGCCGCCCGTACCGGAATCCCATCCGCTTCTCAACGCAAAAAATGTGATTGCCACTCCTCATGTGGCCTTTGCAACGAAAGAAGCTCTGGAAAAGCGTGCCGTAATCGTTTTTGACAACATTGCCAGATGGGCCAAAGGAGAACCTCAGAATGTAATGTAGTTCTTTCCCGGTAATATTACGGTAACAGTTCAGCCATGCGAAGATTTAGAGCGAAAAAAGCGTTGAAAACTTGTCCGCGGTACGCGGGCAAGAAGATGCAAGGCTGAACTGCTACATATTACGCGGACCTGCGCGAATACTATGAAGGCTCAGCACTCTGATGCCAGATGCATAAGGACGAAAGAACAAGATACAAAAAAGGGGAGACAATTCTGTGGAATTCATGCTTTTCAATGCCTTGAATTTCCACAGAACTGCCTCCCTTTTTCAGTTGTATGGTAAAAGAATCAGGGGAGCCACCTTTTGGCCCTGACATATGATGCTCCCGCCTCAGCACATCAAAAAGCTGTCAAGCTTATCCATCCGGCGCCGCAACAGCACAAAAGAAAGGATCCAGCCGCAAAGACCGCTGAGCAGCACGGGCAAAGGCAGGGGATAGAAAGTATCACCCGGAACAGCAGCCGCC
>CANRXD010000055.1 GCA_947643685.1 uncultured Clostridium sp.
AATTGAACTGCACGGTGGCTGTTTTCCAGTCACTCAGTTCAAAACGGGTAGCAGGCAATGGTGCCAGCAATGGTTTTTCTTCCCCAAGAAATAAGCTTCGCCGACTACCCTCTTTTTTCTGAAAGAGCCTTTGGTTGAACAGTTCGAGTTTATCTCTGATCGCACGGTTTAATTCGACAAGAGAAAAGAACTGTTCATCCCGAAGTGCTGCTGTGATCCAGGTAGATATGTTTCCTACCGTTCCTTCCGCATTCGGCTTATCCTTGGGTGCCCTGACACGCGCCGGAATAATAGCGGTACCATAGTGTTCGGCCATTTCCTGATAGGTTTCATTGATTTGTTGGTCCTTAAATCCACCATTATGGACAACTGCAGTTTTGCAGTTATCCGGTACAAGTATCCTGGCAACACCGCCAAAATATTCATACATATGGATATGGGCATTGATCCATGATTTCTGCTTCATATCCATATATGCTTCCACATATGCATACTGGCTGTAAGTCATCACACCAACAAATATGTAGGCTTTGATGATTTCTCCTGTATCCGGATCGATGATCGTTGCCGGATCCCCTGCCCAGTCTACTTCAACCTGTTCGCCGGGTTTGCGGTTGATATGCATGGTAGCGCGTCGTTTCTGCTCATCCTGCTGGATGTGATAGCAGAACTGGGAATACATGAGCGGTTCCTCACCATTCGCACGGCAGTCCTCCATGTATTCTGTCCACAGAAGCTTTTTACTGACTCCATTGCGGAGCAGCTCCTTATGGATGTAATTGTAGTCAGGCATACGCTTGTTAGGTGATACCATGTTCTCCTTAGAGAACATGAGCCTTTGAAGTTCTGTGTCGGTCATTGCTTCATCAAGCGGCCATGAAAGTTTTAATTCTCTGGCACGTTTCTGAACCTTGACGACAGTTTTCTGTGCGACACCACAGCTGGCCATGATATCGCGTTGTGAGAATCCCAGTCCGGTAAGGCGAATGATTTCTCTGTACTTGGTCATAATCGTGACCTCCTTATAATGAATTTACACCAACTGGTGCATGGACTCATTATAAGGTTTTTATAGATAAAGCGATTTCCTTTTTAACGGAAACGCGATTTCCGACTAAACGGATTGATGATTTCCATACGCCGGACAGGTGATGGATTTCACCCCGGATTATTCAGTAAGTTTGACAGTAAATCAAAAAGAATTGGCTCAATGTTTAGGAATCAGTTCGCGAAGAGTCCGACAATTAAGGGAAGAAGGGCTTTTTAAAATTCATCAGGAAACGAAGGGTTACAATCTGGAAAAGTGCATACAGGAATATATTGATTACAAGGTAAATGCGGAAACGGGAAGGCGGGCATCCATATCAAAAGAGGAAGTCCAGGCAGAGCACGAGGAAGTGAAGAAGCAGATTTCCCTTTTAAAGCTTAGGAAGCTGCGGCGGGAGCTTCATGAGGCTTCCGATGTGGAGGCATTTCTGACAGATATGTTAATTCGTTTCAAAAATCATCTTTTAGAGGTTCCGGCAAAACTGGCGATGCAGATTTCCGGTGAGACGGATGTAAATTCTATGATTCAGGTTATTAAGAAAGAGATGCTTTCTGTTTTAGAAGAATTGTCTAACTATGATCCGGAAGAAATTGATGGAATCCCAGAGAAAGGAGAGGAAAGTGATTATGAAGAGGAATTAGATGATGAGGGGGAATTGGATTGACACAACGCAGCAGGAACCGAAGGAAGACTGCAGCTCTGTTTCGACGGACAGTAAAAAAAATATTAATGGTTCAGGAGGAAATAACAGTAAGCGAATGGGCGGAGAAATACCGTGTGTTGGATGAGAGCAGCAACCTGTCTGGCCGATGGTCAAACTCTATCACTCCATATTTGATAGGAATAATGGATACGATGAATCTGTCTTATGTTCGTGAGATTTATCTGTGTAAAGGGGCCCAGCTTGGAGGAACAGAGGCATTAATTAACATGCTCTGCTATCTGGTCAGTGAGGAACCGGGACCGGCGATGATCGTATACCCATCGGATGATCTGGCTAAAGATATTTCTAACGATAAACTAAAGCCGGCGTTCCGGCTGATCCCGAGAGTCAAAAAACAGTTTTATGAAAATCAGTCGAAGGAATTGCGGTTAAAATTCAAAAACATGGTCATTTATCTGCGCGGAGCCGGTTCACCTTCAAAACTGGCGGCCAAAGCAATAAAATATTTGTTTTTCGATGAAATTGATAAGATGGGCGGAGCATCCAAAAAGGAGGCTTCGCCTTACAATTTGGCCATGGAGCGTATCAAGACTTATAAGTCACAAAGTAAGGTCTATGCGTGTTCCACCCCTACATTAAAAACGAATTATATCTGGAAACTTCATGATGGGGCTGACGAAGTACGGGAATATTTTGTACCATGTCCATATTGCAAAGAAATGCAGATTCTTGACTTCCATCAGATTAAATTTGTGGAGGATCCGGAAAAGAAAATGTCCCCCTATGAGCGGGCAAAAACATCCCAGTATGTCTGCCCTGAATGCGGCTGTGTAATTCCGGACAAGGATAAGCCATGGATGCTGCGGAACGGAGAATGGCGTGCTGTAAAAAAGAGAGGGGTGGGAAATCCAAAAACAATAGGATTCCGAATCAGCTCCCTTTATAGTCTTTTCGTGAACTGGGCTGATGTTGCAGAGGAGTTTCTAAAATCAAAAGACGATCCGGAAATGTTCCAGAACTTCGTAAACAGCTGGCTTGCAGAAGCGTGGGAGGATACAAAGCTTAAGACTTCTGCGGATTTGGTGAAAGACCGCCAGACAGGATATGAGGAATTTGAGGTGCCGGATTGGGCGATAGAACTGACTGGAGGGATTGATGTCCAGGAGACTTCCGTGTACTGGGTTATCCGCGCATGGGGAGAACACTGGACAAGTCAGTTGATTGCCAGAGGCCAGGAGACCGATTTGTGGCGGGCTGATGAAATTATGAATCTGCAATATGAAAAGCGGGATGGGACGAAAATGTCCCCTTCGCTTGTTTTGGTGGATTCCAGTGATCAGACCGATATGGTTTACAATTTCTGTGCAGATACATCGGAGTATACGCTGCCATGCAAGGGTGCAAGCCAACAGATGGAGGCGGACTATCGGATAAGCACCATCAATAAGGCTGGTTCCAAAGCCCAGGGAAGTCCTCTGGTGAAGGTGGACACTGGAAAATACAAAGACAGGATCGCGGCCAGAATGCAGAGGAAGAATGGAAACGGCTCCTGGATGGTTTTTCAGGGAATTGATGAAGAGTATGCCAAACAGGTGACAGCAGAGCATAAAATCAATGAACGTCAAGCCAATGGGCGTATTATTCAGAAATGGGTGCCAAAGACAGCACATATAGATAATCATTATCTGGATGCGGAAGTGTATGCCATGACTGCAGCAGATATCCGGGGCGCAAGAATTTGGCATCTGGAAAAATATGAGCCGCCTGCTCTACCAAAGAAGGAACCGGAATCAGCAGAGGAACAATGGATACAGGAGAATGAACTGGAAGGATGGATGTGAAATGGTAACAGATAACAAGACTACATATGAAACACCAGAGGAGCAGCTGAAAAATGTCAACGATGCAATTTTCAAAATTATGGTTGGAGGTCAGAGTTATAAAATCGGTACCCGGTCGCTGACCCGGGCGGACCTGTCAACATTAATAGCAGAACGAAACCGGTTGGAGGCACAGCTTCAGGGAGATGGGACCTCACTGTTAGCTGGTGCTTATGCTGCCGATTTTGGTCCGGATAACAGGAGATAGAAATGAAACTGAATGTTATTGACCAATTCATTGGGTACATTAATCCGAAGTGGGGAGCCATTCGTGCCAAGTGGAGAAATGACTATGAGTATCAGCGTGGGAATTATGACGCCAGCGATACCGGAAGACTGCAGAGCCAGTGGAATACGTTAAATCAGTCGGCGGAATTTACAGATCGTTATGAGAGAGACCGGATCTGTGCAAGGGCCAGGGACCTGGAAAGAAATTCTGATACCATGAACGCTGTCCTCCGGGCATACCGGCGGAATGTAATCGGAAGCGGTCTGCAGGTTCGTGTGACAACACAGGATGGCGAGATTAATTCAACCCTGGAACAGATGTGGACGAAATGGTGTAAGAGAATCAATTGCGATGTGACAGGGCAGCAGTCATTTACTCAGCTTGTGCGGATGTGCATACAGCGAAAAATCACGGACGGGGGGATCCTGATTGTAAAAAGATATACAAGGCAGGGCGTTCTTCCCCTGCAGCTTCAGGTGCTGGAAGTGGACGAACTGGATAATACGCAGCTCCTACCAAAAAAGAGTGAAAATAAAGTGGTTGGCGGTATTGAATATAATCGTTTTAACCGTCCAGAAGGATATTGGATCCGGCAATATTCTATTGATGGATATGCAGAGAAAGAAGCCGCCTACATAGGGGCAAAAGATGTTGTATTCTATTTTTCAAAAAAGCGGCCATCGCAGATTCGCGAGATTTCTGATCTGAGTCCATCTCTGACCAGGGTTAAGGACATGAATGAATTTATGTCAGCAGTGACCATTAAAGAAAAAATTGCTGCTTGTCTGGCTGTGTTCATAAAAAGGCTGAATCCATCAGGAACCCTGGGAAGAGGGCCACGGACAGGGCCGGAAGTGACCTATGAGGGGAAGCGCATCGTTCCAGGTATGATTATGGAAATGAATGCCGGAGATGAGGCACAGATGTTAAATCCGGCCGGCCAGGGAACGGATGCAACCTCTTTTATCAAGACGTTGCAGAGGATCATATCTTCTTCAAACGGACTGTCATATGAAGCCACTTCCAGGGATATGTCTGAAACCAATTACGCCTCAGCCAGACAATCCATGATCGAGGATGATCTGACATATGACGAGGAGAAGGAGATCCTGATTGAGAATTTCCTTGATGAAATCTATGAGTCATTTGTTATTTCGTGCTGGCTGAAAGGTGTGATTTCTCCTGTGGATTTCTGGGAGAATACTGAAAGCTATCTCTCCCATGAGTGGGTGGTAAAACCAAAACGATGGATTGATCCGTACAAAGAGGCAAATGCCAATGGCGTCGCCTTAAAGACCGGACAGAAAACATTCCAGCAGATTTGCGCGGAGAATGGCCGGGACTGGAAGAAAGTAGTTGATGAAATGGCAGAGGCAAAAGAATATGCAGCGGAAAAAGGGATTGACCTGCTGTCCATGATAACCGGAACGGCCGTTGACACAAATGTGAAGGAGGAGAGCAATGGAGAAAATGAAGAATAGAGACCATCCCATGTGGAAAAACCCGCAGGGAGAGAATGATTTCCAGCCGAAGAGGTTTATGGAAGCCGGGATCCGGACTCTGGAAGGGGAAGGAAATGAGAGGAAATTTGAACTTTCTTTTTCGTCAGAAGAGCCTTATGGAAGGTGGTTCGGATCAGAAATTCTGGATCATACGCAGGGATGCATGGATCTTACGAGACTGAATGCGATCGGTGTACTTTTGTTCAATCATAATACGAACAAAGTGCTGGGAAAGGTCGTGAAAGCATGGAACCAGGATGGAAGGGGCTATGCAGAAATTGAGTTTGATGATGATGAAGAGTCGGAAATTATCAGAAAGAAGGTGGCGAAAGGCACATTAAAAGGCGTTTCTGTCCGATATAGCGTGGATACCTGGGAGGAGGTGATGGCAGGGAAAAAGTCTTCTGATGGACGGTTTACGGGGCCTTGTTATATTGCCAAAAAGTGGACGCCATTGGAGATCAGTGTGGTATCAGTACCGGCGGATCCGACTGTCGGGGTGGGGCGCAGCCAGGATGGATGGCAGGATGGTTTAGATATGCCTTCCCTGCAGGAACGAATGATTCAGGTAAATGAAAATATGGTGAAGGGAGGTTTTTTAGGTGAATAATCTGGAACAGAGCATGAAAGCAGTAGCCGCGGCCCTGACCGGGAAAGGTGCAGATACAATTCCTGACAAACTGGAAGATATCTGCTTTTTTATTGCGGAAAATTTAAAAGGCGGTTTTGTAACGCCTGTGGAAGCCCCGGCAGATTTGACAGCTGCGCCAACGCAGGGGGATTTTAATGGATTAATTGCAAAGCTGAAGACCGCAGGGATTTTTGAATAATGAAGGAGGTATAAGAACATGACATTGCAGGAAATGATCGCAAGACAGAGACAGATTACAGAGCAGGCGCGGAGCGCAGGCCGGAATCTGACGGAGGCAGAACAGCAGGAGTTTGACGATCTGCAGAGAAAGATTGATCTGGCGGCGCCGGCAGGGAATTTTGGAACCGGCGGCGCTTTGGATGCGCCGGGGCAGGGAGAAAGAGGTGCAGGCGGAGCGGAGGCAGCCAGGGGAGGTGCAGGGTCAGGAACGGGACAGGATCCGGCGGATGAAGGCCAGAGGGCCACGCTTGCGGAGAGAACAAGAATTACGGAAATAGATGGACTTTGCCGCAGATTTGGTCTTGATTCGTCACAGTATATTTCCCGCGGAGATACTCTGGAGCAGGTAAGAGCAGCGGTGCTGGAGCAGCTTGAGAGGACACATTCCCCGGTTTCTGTACGGGTAACTGCAGATGCAGAAGATAAGCGCAGGTCAGCGATTGTAGACGGAATCCTTTTAAGGAATAATATTCCGGTGGACAAACCTGCAGCCGGGGCAAATGATTTTAGAGGTGCCACCTTGCGGATGATCGCCGCCAGCTGCCTTTCCAACGAAGACGGAGAAAACAGCAGGAATTATTTTATGATGGGAGCGAATGAGCTATTTGAGGAAACCATGCGCCGTTCCTTTTACAATCCAACATCGGCTTTTCCGGCGATCATGGATCAGACGATCCGCAAGGCATATGTGGAAGGGCACAGAACTGCTCCGGTTACTTTTGATCAGTTCACGACACGGGGAACTCTTACGGATTTCAAAAAGGCCGATAATTATTATGTGCAGGGAAGCTTTGGTGAATTCCTGGAGGTAAAGGAAAACGGAGAATTAAAACATACGCTGCCAGAGGATGAAAAACTGCCGCAGAGACAACTTAAAACTTACGGCCGCCAGTTCACGATGTCCCGTCAGGCATTCATTAACGATGACATGGGAGTCGTAACGACACTTCCGGCGCGGGCGGCGAAGGCATCCAGAACAACAATCAACAGTCATGTATACCGGATTTTGACCAAGAATCCTAAAATTTATGATGGAAAGGTCCTCTTTTCCGGAGAACATAAGAATGTTCTGGCGAAAGGAACGGGAGTCACGCAGGAAGCCGTTCAGTCCATGATTCTGGCCCTTGGCGGTCACAAAAAGAATATGGATGGGACAGAGCAGGCAATCATTATCCGGCCGGCTGTGATGGTGGTTCCGCTGGGTTATAAATTCCAGATGTATACGTTGTTCAATTCGGCAACGATCAGCGCGTCCGGAGATGTGAACCCGCTGTATCAGTATCGGGATACCATCAAAGTCGCGGAAGATGCAACGCTGAATGCACAGGTGGCAAGCGGCGCGATTCCGTGGTTTTTGATTGGCGACAGCAATGATACGGATTTCATTCAGGTGGATTACTTAAATGGACAGGACATTCCGAATATCCGCCGAATGGAGACGCCCGGGCAGCTGGGATTCGTATGGGATGTGTTCCTTGATTGGGGAATTACTGTTCTTGATTACCGCGGGGCAGTTAAAAATCCAGGCGTGGAGATTTCTTCCCCGATCGCATTGGCATAAAAAGGAGGGAAAGATTCAATGAAAGCAATTTACTGGCAGAAGGGCGAAAGCCTTGATTATCTAAATGGAACAGAGACAGATATTCCGGCCAATACAGTGGTTATCTTTGGAGATCACATAGGGGTGGCCGGAACAGACATCCCGGCAGGGGAAAACGGGACAATCCATGTAACAGGAGTGTTTGAGATCCATAAAAAGACAGGGGTCGCCTTAGAAATGGGTGATCCGGTAACGTTTACGGAAGAAAATGGAATTGACAAGGCAACATCAGGAGCCGTGGGATATGCCATCGAAGACGCAGCGGCAGCGGCGACAACAGTGCGTGTAAAACTTCTGGGGTGATGGGAATGGGATTTAAGGATATCCTGTACCAGGATATTGGGAATGTATTTTTAAATCCGGAGGAGTTCGGGGAGTTCCATCAAGTCGATGGAGAGCAAATGCCGGTTATTATTGATGGAAACGAAGTGACAGAGCGTTCCAAAAAGCAGATCGAAAAGGGCAGGATCGAAGGGATCTATGAGAAGCAGATCGTCATGTATGTGTCAGTTTCGAGCTTCG
>CANRXD010000056.1 GCA_947643685.1 uncultured Clostridium sp.
TTTTACCAATTATTAAATTTTTGGTAACCTTACAGCCTTCCAAAAATAACGGCTTACTGTAAAAACACACGGCCAGGTTATACCCCCTGGCCGATGATTTTCCGAAGCGCTTCCGCGAGCTGTGCCGGGCAGGAAGTAGCCCGCTGTTTACACTTGATTTTTGATAATTTTTCTATCAGCTCTTCGGGGCTGTGTCCTTCTGCCAGTACGGCAATCCCCTTTCCGTTTCCATCGCATCCTCCGAGGAAAGAAACATTTTCCACCTTCCCGTCAATAATATCAAATGAAATTTGTTTGGCACATACGCCCTCCGGTGTATATGTATACATACGAACTCCTCCTTAAAACAGTTACAGCTTTGAAGCTTTCTGATTTATAGTATGCGAAATTTTAGAAAATGGGAATGGGATAGAGTACAATAAGGGCCGCCAAAAGCGCAGGAGATTTTCCCAAACGCCGGCGGCCCGCCGTATGCAGATTTATAATGTTAAAGCTTATTGCTCCGCTTCCATATATTCATCTTTTCGGCGGCGGTAATCAGTTCATCGCGGAAATCAGGATGCGCCACAGAGATGATGGCTTCTGCCTTCTGCCATGTGGAGAGTCCCTTTAAATTTACTTTACCATACTCAGTTACCAGATAATGAATATTGGCACGGGTATCCGTTACGATGGAGCCAGGGTTTAAAGTCGGGAGAATTCTGGACTTTAACTGGCCGTCCTTTGTCTTAAAGGTAGAGGAGCAGCAGATAAAGCTCTTTCCGCCTTTGGAGAGGTATGCGCCGAGAACGAAGTCAAGCTGTCCGCCGGCGCCGCTGATGTGTTTGATTCCGGAGGATTCTGCATTTACCTGGCCGAAAAGATCCAGATCAACAGCATTGTTGATGGACATAAAGTTATCCAGAGCGGAGATGGAACGGATATCGTTGGTGTAATCTACCGGAGCGGACATACATTCCGGATTTTTATTCAAATAATCGTACAGTTTCTTTGTACCTGCACCAAAAGCGTATACCTGGCGTCCTCTATCGATGTTCTTTCTGGCACCGGTGATTTTGCCTGCATTTGCGATGTCAACAAAAGCATCGACATACATTTCGGTATGTACACCCAGGTCCTTTAAGTCGGATTTTGCAATCAGTGATCCGACGGCGTTTGGCATTCCGCCGATACCAAGCTGTAAACAGGCGCCATCGGGAATTTCAGAAACGATTAATTTTGCAACAGCCTCATCCACTTCGGATGCGGCAGCGCCGCCCATCTCGGTGATGGTTGGATTGGAACCCTCGACGATCATATCAACTTTGGAAATATGAATGCCTTCTTCAAAGCCACCATAGCAGACAGGCATATTTTCATTGACTTCCACAATTACAACCTTTGCAGTTTCGCAGACAGCGGCCATATGGGAAGCGTTTGGACCAAAGTTAAAGAATCCGTGCTCATCCATAGGGGAAACCTGGAAAACTGCCACATCTGGTTTGGTCTGGGACTCTCTGTAATATCTTGGAAGCTCGGAATACCGCATCGGTGCATAGAAAGAGAAGCCCTGTGCGATGGCCTTTCTTTCGATTCCGCCCATGTGCCAGGAATTCCAGGTCAGATGTTCTGCGGGGTTTTCGATTTTGAAAATTTCCGGTACCCACATTAAAATACCGCCGCGGAAATTTACATTTGTAAGTTCCGGCAGCCTCTTTGCCAGTGCGGCATCGACAGCTACGGGGGTTCCGGTGGTCCAGCCATAATCTACCCAGTCGCCGGATTTAACCACACCGGCGGCCTGTTCGGCTGTTACCAGTTTGTCCTGATACATTTTTTTGAAATCCATTTTGTGTCCTCTTTTCTTTTTGGCAGAGTATTTTATGGCTTCATTCTAGCATTTTCGTTCAGGAAGGTCAACAAAAAGTAACAGTTCAGCCCTGCGGACAGCACCTTCCCGATGAATGGTTCTTAATTGCTTGTTATTTAATTAACGGGAAGGGCTTTCGTTTCGATTATCCTGGAAAATGTCAACACAAAATGCTTGAAATATAAAATATAAACGAATATAAAAGAAAAAATTGTGAAAATACACTAAAAATAATAGTTAAAAGCATAACAAAACAGAAAATATGCGGTCAAATATTTCATATAATGAAATATAAATTGTATAATGAAATTTCTGAAAAGGTTCTCCAAAGTGCCTTTGTTAAATCTTTGTTAAGTGCTTGTCATAAAAGCCCGATTTTATGGGAGTTATTGCTAAAAAAAAGCAAAAGGGGGGAAAATTATTAAAAAAAAAACATGTTAAATATTTGACAGCAAAATACAAGAGTGTTATCATAAAAGATATTAAGAAGGGTACCTGATACCCGGTTTTTGCGAAAAACAAGGAGGAAAAGCTATGGCAAAGAAAATTGTGCTGGCCGGCGCATGCCGTACAGCGATTGGAACAATGGGTGGTGCATTAAGCACAGTTCCGGCTCCGGAATTGGGGGCTATCGTTATTAGAGAAGCTTTAAACAGAGCTGGAATTGCCCCGGAAAAGGTTGACCAGGTATATATGGGCTGTGTAATCCAGGCCGGACAGGGGCAGAATGTGGCCCGCCAGGCTTCTATTAAAGCAGGACTTCCGGTTGAGGTTCCGGCGGTTACGATCAACGTTGTGTGTGGTTCCGGTTTACAGTGTGTAAATATGGCGGCCCAGATGATCGAAGCAGGAGATGCGGATATCGTTGTGGCCGGCGGTACAGAAAATATGTCCATGGCTCCGTATGCAATGATGAAAGGCCGTTACGGCTACCGTATGGGAAATGCGACACTGGTTGATACCATGGTAAATGATGCGTTATGGGATATATTCAATAACTACCACATGGGTATCACAGCCGAGAATATCTGTGAGCAGTGGGGACTTACAAGGGAAGAGCTGGATAAATTCGCAGTTGACAGTCAGAATAAGGCCGAGGCTGCCCAGAAGTCCGGTGCATTTAAGGATGAGATCGTTCCGGTGGAAGTAAAGCAGAAAAAGACTACGGTAATTGTTGATACGGATGAGGGCCCGCGTCCCGGCTCTAATATTGAGACTCTTGCGAAACTGAAACCGGCATTCAAGAAGGACGGCGGCCTTGTAACCGCAGGCAACTCTTCAGGAATTAACGATGGTGCGGCAGCCGTTGTTGTTATGAGCGAGGAGAAGGCAAAAGAGCTTGGCGTTACTCCGATGGCAACATGGGTGGCAGGTGCCCTTGCAGGTGTTGAGCCGCGTATCATGGGAATCGGTCCTGTTGCAGCAACCAGGAAAGTAATGGAAAAGACAGGAATGAAGATCGGCGACTTTGATGTGATTGAAGCAAATGAGGCTTTTGCTGCTCAGTCCGTAGCCGTGGGAAAAGACCTTGGCTTCGATCTTTCCAAATTGAACCCCAACGGCGGAGCAATCGCTCTTGGACATACGGTAGGAGCTTCCGGATGCCGTATTCTGGTTACTCTGCTTCATGAAATGCAGAAAAAGAATGCCAAGACCGGTCTTGCAACTCTTTGTATCGGCGGCGGCATGGGCTGTGCAACCATCGTTAAGAGAGACTGATTTTCGTTATGAGCCTTTCGTAAAAAACAGAGCAGGAGGCGATAGCAATGAGCTTTGTTACATATGAGCAGGACGGCTATGTGGGGATTATCACCATCAACCGTCCGGAAGCGTTAAACGCATTGAATACCCAGGTTTTAAAGGAACTGGATGAGACGATTGACAGGATTGACCTGAATGAGACAAGAGCTGTCATCGTAACAGGAGCCGGAGAAAAGGCTTTTGTGGCGGGAGCGGATATTGCCGCAATGAGCAATATGACAATGAAGGAGGGCCACGAATTCGGAAAGTTCGGAAATGATATTTTCCGTAAACTGGAGACCCTGCCGATTCCGACCATCGCAGCCGTGAACGGCTTTGCCCTCGGCGGCGGAAATGAGCTTGCGATGTGCTGCGATATTCGTTATTGTTCTGAAAACGCTGTATTCGGACAGCCGGAGGTTGGCCTTGGAATTACTCCTGGCTTTGGCGGAACCCAGCGTCTTGTGAGACTTGTGGGAACCGGAAAAGCGAAGGAAATGGTATTTGCAGGAACGAACATCAAGGCGGATGAGGCCCAGCGGATTGGCCTTGTAAACGGTGTATGTGCGAAGGAAGAGCTGATGCCGACGGTTATGAAGTTAGCGAAGAAGATTGCTTCCAACGCGCCGATCGCAGTCAGAAACAGCAAGCTGGCAGTAACGGATGGATTCCTTTCCGATTTGGACCACGCAATTGCAATCGAGGAGAAATATTTCTCCGAGTGCTTTGAGACGGAGGATCAGAGAGAAGGCATGAAGGCCTTTCTTGAAAAGAGGAAGGTTGAGAAGTTCAACAATCGGTAATTGCAGGCAGAGATTCCTGCAGAAAATATAAGGAGGCAAAAAAGACATGAAGGTTGGTATTATCGGGGCGGGAACCATGGGTTCCGGAATTGCTCAGGCTTTTGCACAGACCGAAGGATATGAGGTAATGCTGTGCGATATTAATGAGACACTCGCCGCAAACGGCAAGAATAAAATTGCAAAAGGATTTGAAAAAAGAATTGCGAAGGGCAAAATGACCCAGGAAGATGCGGACAGGATTCTGACCAAGATTACAACTGGCGTGAAGGATATCTGTGGAGACTGTGACCTGATCGTTGAGGCTGCCATTGAGAATATGGAAATCAAAAAGCAGACCTTTAAAGAGCTGGATGCAATCTGCAAGCCGGGCTGTATCTTCGCAACCAACACATCCTCACTTTCCATTACCGAGATTGGTTCCGCAGTGGAAAGGCACGTGGTAGGGATGCACTTCTTCAACCCGGCTCCGGTTATGAAGCTGGTTGAGGTGATCGCGGGGCTTAATACAAAGCCGGAGGACGTAGAGGCTGTTAAGAAGATTTCTGAAGAAATCGGAAAGAATCCGGTACAGGTAGAAGAGGCCGCAGGATTTGTGGTAAACAGAATCCTTGTGCCGATGATCAACGAGGCAATCGGCATTTATGCCGACGGCGTTGCGTCTGTCGAGGGGATTGATACTGCGATGAAGTTAGGCGCTAATCATCCCATGGGGCCGCTGGCGCTTGGTGATCTGATTGGCCTTGACGTGGTTCTTGCAATTATGAATGTTCTTCAGTCTGAGACCGGCGATACCAAATATCGTCCGCATCCGCTTCTTAAAAAGATGGTTCGCGGCGGACTTTTAGGCCAGAAAACAGGAAAAGGATTCTACGATTATACAAAATAATTCTTGCTATGGAATCAAAATGGGAGGCAGGCAGAGGAATGTCTGTCTGCTTCCGGGTATGGGAAGATTGGATACATAGGGGAATGAAGCATCCACATTCTTCATGTTATATATGAAACACAATTCACAAGGAGGAACTAAACACATGGATTTTACATTAAGTAAAGAGCATGAGATGGCGAGAACATTGTTCCATGATTTCGCCCAGAATGAAGTGAAACCTCTCGCTCAGGAGGTGGACGAGACTGAGGTTTTCCCGAGAGAAACCGTTGAAAAAATGGGTAAGCTTGGTTTCCTGGGTATTCCGGTTCCGAAGGAGTACGGCGGACAGGGCTGCGACCCGCTCTGCTATGCCATGTGCGTAGAGGAGCTGTCCAAGGTATGCGGCACCACAGGCGTTATCGTTTCCGCACATACTTCTCTTTGCTGCGATCCGATTCAGACATATGGCACAGAGGAACAGAAGCAGAAATATCTGATTCCCCTTGCAAAGGGTGAGAAATTAGGTGCTTTCGGTTTGACTGAGCCGGGCGCCGGTACTGATGCACAGGGACAGCAGACAAAGGCTGTTCTTGATGGCGACGAGTGGGTATTAAACGGAACCAAGATCTTTATCACAAATGGTAAAGAGGCTGACGTTTATGTTATTATTGCAGTTACAGGCACCATTGAAAAGCGCGGCAGAGTCCAGAAGGAAATTTCTGCATTTCTCGTTGAAAAAGGAACGCCGGGCTTCTCTTTTGGTACAAAAGAGAAGAAGATGGGTATCCGCGGTTCCTCTACATATGAGCTTATTTTCACAGACTGCCGTATCCCGAAGGAGAATATGTTAGGCAAGCAGGGCGAGGGCTTTAAGATTGCCATGCATACTCTTGACGGAGGACGTATCGGTATCGCTGCACAGGCCCTTGGTCTTGCAGAGGGCGCTCTTGAGAGAACCATTGAATACGTGAAAGAAAGAAAGCAGTTTGGCCGTGCAATCGGACAGTTCCAGAATACACAGTTCCAGCTTGCCGATATGGCGACAAAGGTTCAGGCAGCTCAGTTCATGGTATACCGCGCAGCTATGGCTAAGAAGACACAGAAATCCTATTCTGTGGAAGCGGCTATGGCAAAACTGTATGCAGCAGAGGTTGCTATGGAAGTAACAACCAAGGCTGTTCAGCTCCATGGTGGTTATGGTTACATCAGAGAGTACGACGTAGAGCGTATGATGCGTGATGCAAAGATTACAGAAATCTACGAAGGTACCAGTGAAGTTCAGAGAATGGTTATCTCCGGTAATCTGTTAAAGTAAGCCGGCAGGAAAACCAGAACAAAGAAAACGAAAATAAGGAGTGAAATACAGTGAAAGTAGTTGTTTGTATTAAACAGGTGCCGGATACCAAGGGCGGCGTGAAGTTTAAACCGGATGGAACACTTGACAGAGCAGCAATGCTTACCATTATGAACCCGGATGATAAAGCAGGTCTGGAGGCGGCTCTTCGTTTAAAAGATCAGTATGGCGCAGAGGTTACAGTAGTTACCATGGGTCTTCCCAAGGCGGAAGAGGTTCTGCGTGAGGCCATGGCTATGGGTGCTGACAATGGCGTCCTTGTTACGGACCGCGTATTAGGCGGCGCTGATACATGGGCAACATCCCAGACAATTGCAGGCGCTATCCGCAACTTAGAGTATGATTTGATCATCACAGGCCGTCAGGCTATTGATGGTGATACCGCACAGGTTGGTCCGCAGATTTCCGAGCATCTTGGAATTCCGGTAATCAGCTATGCACAGAATATTAAGATTGATGGAGATTCCGTTATCGTTCAGCGCCAGTTTGACGACAGATATCATATCCTGAAAGCAAAAATGCCGTGCTTAATTACAGCACTTTCCGAATTAAACCAGCCGCGTTACATGACTCCGGGCGGAATTTTTGATGCATATCAGAAAGAAGTTACCGTTTGGGGCAGAAATGATCTGAAGGATGTTCTGGATTCCAACCTTGGTCTTAAGGGATCTCCGACTCAGATCGCAAAGGCTTCTGATAAGGTAAGAAAGGGCGCAGGCGAGAAGGTTGTTCTCGATCCGGCAGAGTCCGTTGATTACATTGTTGGAAAACTTACTGAAAAGCATGTACTGTAAAGAAGAATGGTTACGAAATGAGCGCAACAAAATTTTAGAAAGTGGTGAATAGTGATGAGCTTAGCAGAATATAAGGGTGTATATGTCTTTGCACAGCAGGTTGATAATGAAGTAAGCAGTATCGCTTTAGAACTGATTGGCAAGGGCAAAGACTTAGCAAAAGATTTAGGTACTACTGTTACAGCAGTTTTAGTTGGCTCCGGCGTTAAAAATCTTGCAGATGTACTTGGTGAGTACGGCGCTGACAAGGTTATCGTTGTTGACGATCCGGAATTAAAGGAATACAGAACTGAGCCCTATACACATGCTCTTACATCTGTAATCGAGACCTACAAGCCGGACATTTTCTTAATCGGCGCTACTGCGATCGGCCGTGACCTTGGCCCGCGAGTTTGTGCACGTGTCCATACAGGTCTTACTGCTGACTGTACGCAGCTTGATATCGGAGATTTTCCGCTTGCTCCCACCCCGGGGAAAGAGCAGAAGCATAATCAGCTTCTCATGACCCGTCCGGCATTCGGCGGAAATACAATCGCCACCATTGCCTGCCCGGATTTCCGTCCGCAGATGGCTACGGTTCGTCCCGGCGTTATGCAGAAGCTTCCGAGAGAGGCCGGAAGAAAGGCAGAGGTTGAGGAGTTCAATCCCGGATTTGTTCCCAACGAGAAGTATGTTGAGATCATGGAAGTTGTTAAGGCAGTTTCCAACGTTGCAGATATTATGGATGCAAAAATTCTGGTGTCCGGCGGACGTGGAATGGGAAGCCCCGAGAACTTCAAAATGCTGGAGGAGCTGGCAGAGGTTCTGGGCGGCCAGGTAAGCTGCTCCCGTGCCGTGGTGGACGCAGGCTGGAAGCCCAAGGAT
>CANRXD010000057.1 GCA_947643685.1 uncultured Clostridium sp.
CTTTTTGGCCCCTGTAAAAGAACCCTCCTCGTAACCAAATAGTTCACTTTCAAATAAGGTGTCCGGAATACTGGAGCAGTTGATTGCAACAAAGGGATATTTGTTGCGGCCGCTCTGCTCATGAATGGCCCGGGCCGCCAATTCTTTTCCGGTTCCGGTCTCGCCGGTAATAAGAATTGGAGTAGGGCTATCCGCTACACGCTTAATCATTTTCTGGACCTCAGAAATTGCCGGACTGTTGCCAATGATGCCTTCAAAGAAACCGGTCCCCTTTGGAATTTCAAAGAGATTTTCTGACAGACGGATGAAAAAACCGGTGGTCTGTCCATCCACCATAACCGTGCGGGTTGAAATTTTAGTTTCCTTGTCTCCGATAGTTACGTTCTTTTCAAAGAGATCATTTCCTTCCATGATTTTCCGAACCACAGAGGGGGGGAATAACTGCCAGAGGGAGGAGCTTGTGATTCCGCAGAATTCCAGTAAATTGGAAGCCAGATGGTTGTACTGCAGAATTACTCCATGGGCGTCTGTGAGAAGCAGCGGCTGTTCGCATAGCTCCATAACGGATATCAGGTTTGCATCCATGTTTAAAGGGGTTTTTCTATCGGAACGCGTCACAAGAAGATTGCCGATTAAATTGGCAAGCTCTGTTATGGCATTTAGATAGACGGAGGTATTTTCAGAGATTCGCTTTTGCCCTTCTTTTGTAAAAGAAGTAAAATCCAGGACCCCGGCAACTTCGGTATCTGCATGAATGCAGCAAAGAACTTCAATGGTGGATGGGCAGTGCTTTTTAAAACGACATCCGATACAGGAGGCCATTTCCCCCGGGGTATTGACAAGAACGCTTCCGTTTTCGATTACTTCACTGATGGAAGGGGCATGTACAATCCGGCCCTTTTTCTTAATATAAGTCGGCGTTGCAAAAAACAGACTGGAGTTATTATCAAAAATAGCAACCTCCAACCGCAGTGCATTGCCGATTGCTGTTACATACCGCTCAATGGAGAGACGAACGTCTTCCAGATTGACCATACAAACACTCCTTTCTGAAGCTGTTTCAGAGAAAAGAATTTAAAGTTTCAATGTAAAAAATAATTTAAATAGTAATTTCCTATAATTATAACACAGAACGGATAAGGAGACAAATGGAAAATGACAAAAATGACAAAACTTTGCCAATTGACAACTGCGTGTCATGTGACACATTTCTCACTATTTTTTTGGCAATTATGTTGCTGTTTTTTGTTTGAAACAGTATAATCTTCAGACAGGGCGGGGATGAAAAGCTGGATTTTCTGTGTAATTTGGGCGATAAACCATGGAAAAGAAGAAAAAAACGGAATAAAGGCCAACTTTGGCATGGTTATTGCTAATATATAGCTCAGAGCAGTTGAAATGCCTGTACGATACGTGCACAGGAGACAATCAAAAGTAAATTTCTTAAAGGAGGACACCACATGTTAGTAAAGAAAGATCCATTGAATCTTACCGGTAAAGTTGCAGTGATCACTGGCGGAAGTTCAGGAATTGGTCTGGGTGTTGTGGAGCTGTTAAGCGCATATGGCGCGAAAATAGCTATGGTAGATGTAAGCCCAAAGGGTGAAGATAAGGCGAAGGAGCTTCGCGATGCAGGAAGAGATGTGACGTTTTACCGCTGCGATGTAACAAATGAGGCACAGGTAGAAGAGACCGTAAAAGGCATCGTTGACAAATACGGGAAAATTGATATTCTGCATAACAATGCAGGCGTTACCGTAAGAAAGACCATCGCGGATCTGACTGAGAAAGAGTGGGATTTTGTTCTGGATGTGGGACTTAAGGGATTATTCTTATTCTCCAAGCATGTGATTCCGGTAATGGCGGCAAACGGCGGCGGCAGCATCATTAATACCGGTTCCGGCTGGGGATTAAAGGGCGGTGACATGGCAGCTGCTTACTGTGCAGTTAAGGGCGGCATTGTAAACGTTACAAGGGCTATGGCCATTGATCACGGCCCGCAGAATATCCGTGTAAACAGTGTAAACCCGGGAGATACCGATACGGCGATGCTTCGTGACGAAGGAAAGCAGACAGGCGTTGTGAAAGATGGCGACGGACAGATGGATGCATACTTAAAGGATTGCGGAACCAGCAGGCCGCTTGCAAGAATCGGTATGCCGGAAGACATCGCAAACGCAGTTCTGTTCCTGGCAAGTGATCTGGCAAGCTGGATTACAGGCGCAGCGCTTGTTGTAGACGGCGGCGGAATCGCATAAGTAAAAATCCATTGAAAATTGCCTGCGGCGGACTGAAAATTCATCCTGCGTTATCTGACAGAAAATAAATGAGACAAAACATCAGGCGCCGGACAGCTTGCCGGGGATGGACCGAAACAAAGTGCAGAAGGATTTATAAAACATATAGTAGGAGGAAAAAACACATGAGAGGATTTGAAAGCCATCCTTACATACCAAATTCAGTACCGGATATCCAGGCTGAAATGCTTAAGGAAATCGGAATGACCTCTTTGGAGGAACTTCACAAAAATGTTCCGGAACTGTTAAAATTAAAGAATGATATGAATATCCCGGAGGCATTTGGCTCCGAGTACGAATTAAAGAGACATGTGGAGCGCGTTCTTTCTAAGGATACTGACTGCCACAAAAATTTAAACTTCCTTGGTGCAGGCTGCTGGCAGCATTATGTTCCGGCTATCTGTGACGAGGTCAACGGAAAAGGCGAGTTCTTAACTGCTTACGGCGGAGAGCCCTACAATGATGAGGGACGTTTCCAGGCATTATTTGAGTATGAGAGCATGGTTGCCGAGCTGGTTGACATGGACGTTGTAAACGTACCCACCATGGACTGGTCTCAGGCAGCCGCTACCACTGTCCGTATGGCGCAGCGTATCACAGGACGCAGCGTAATCCTTGTACCGGAGTACATGGATCCGGAAAAGAAAAAAGCAATGGAGAACTACGCAGAGTGCTGCATGAAGTTCGAGACCGTAAAATGCGACAGCATGGGACATATTGATCTTAATGACTTAAAGACAAAGATCAATGAAGACACCATCGGCGTATATTTTGAAAATCCAAACTATCTGGGCGTTATTGAGCCAAACGGCCAGAAAATTTCCGATATGATCCATGAGGCAGGTGGACTGAGCCTGGTAGGTGTGGACCCGATTTCTCTCGGTGTACTTGCGACACCGCCCTCCTACGGCGCTGATATTGTATGTGGAGACTTACAACCCCTCGGTATCCACATGAATTATGGCGGAGGCCAGTCCGGTTTCATGGCAACCAGGGATGAAGAGAAATTTGTAATGGAATTCCCGTCCCGTTTGTTTGGCATTGCACCCACCTCCGAACCTGGTGAGTATGGATTCGGCGATGTGGCTTATGACAGAACCTCTTTCGGCCATCACAGAGAGCACGGGAAAGAGTATGTGGGAACCCAGTCCGCACTTTGGGGCATCACGGCAGGGGTATATCTGGCAACCATGGGCCCGCAGGGTATGGAAGAAGTGGGTAAGATTATCATGGCTAACGCGCAGTATGCAGCTAAGAAGTTAAGCCAGATTCCGGGTGTTAAGGCTAATCCATTGGGTTCCGTATTCTTTAAGGAGTTTGTGGTAGATTTCACAGCCACAGGTAAGACTGTTGCAGAGATCAACAGGACGCTGCTTGCAAAGGGCATCTTCGGCGGAAAAGATTTGTCCGGAGATTTCCCGGCTTTAAATCAGTCCGCTCTTTACTGTGTAACTGAGATTCACACAAAAGAAGACATCGACACTCTGGCCGCCGCTCTTACGGAAGTGCTCAAATAGATGCAGAAAGGAATGATATTGTGAAAAGAATAGACAGATCATCAAAGGTTAGAACAGGCTTCCATCAGGCAAAATGGGATGAGCCGATCATTTACGAGCTCAGCACCCCCGGCGAGCGCGGGATTCTCGTTGGACAGCCGGAAAGGGCTGTGGCAGAAGAAGTTGAGGGCGTATCTGCAATTCCGACAGGTATGGCCAGAAATACAAAATTAAATCTCCCGGAGATGTCCCAGAGCCGTGTACTCCGTCACTATTCCCGACTGGCACAGCAGACACTGGGCGCTGACGTGAATATTGAGATCGGACAGGGTACCTGTACCGTTAAGTACAGCCCGAAAGTAAATGATCAGCTTGCGAACCTGATCCGGGACTATCATCCCCTTCAGGATGAGAGTACTGTACAGGGTATTCTCCAGATTTTCCATGAGACAGATAAGTACATGTGCGAGATTTCCGGTATGGATCATTTTTCCTTCCAGCCCAGCGGCGGTTCCCAGGGTATCATGACCATGGCTTCTGTCATCCGCGCATATTTTAAGGATAAAGGCGAGGACAGAGACGAGATCATCACAACCATCTACTCCCATCCGTCTGATGCGGCGGCTCCGGCCGTGGCTGGCTTTAAGATCATTTATTTACAGCCTGATCCAAAGACCGGAGTTCCGGAACTTGAGCAGTTAAAGGCAGTTTCCGGTCCCAGAACAGCGGGATATATCGTTGCAAACCCGGAGGATACCGGGGTTTACAACGGCCGTGTAAAAGACTTTGTTGACCATATCCATTCCATTGGCGGCCTCTGCGCCTATGACCAGGCCAATGCCAATGGCCTCCTGGGCGTAACAAGAGCAAGAGATGCAGGCTTTGATATGTGCTTCTTCAACCTCCACAAGACATTCTCCACACCCCATGGCTGCGGCGGTCCTGCATGCGGCGCTACCGGCGTACAGAAAGATCTTGTGAAATACCTTCCGGCTCCGCTTGTTGGTTTTGACGGCAAGAAGTACTTCCTCGACTACGAGACTGTAAGCAATCCCTGTGCAGTGGGAAAGGTAAGAGAGTGGTACGGTGTTGCTCCTGTTGTATTAAAGGCATACTGCTGGATCCGCAGCCTTGGACCCAATGGTTTATATCAGGTTGCGAAGACGGCTGTTTTAAACAACAATTACATGTTTAAGAAATTAATGGAGCTTCCGGAAGTATCTGCTTATTACGAGGATGGCAATAACCAGAGAGTAGAGCAGGCACGTTATTCTTTAGAAAATCTGACAAAGGAAACGGGAATCGGTACTCTGGATATTCAGAGAAGAATGATGGATTTTGGTATGCATTACTGGACATCCCACCATCCATTCTATCTGCCTGAGCCGATGACCTTAGAGCCCACAGAGACTCCGTCCAGGAAGGACATCGACGAATATATTGAAACCCTGAAATATGTCTTCAAGGAAGCACATGAGAATCCGGAGATCATCAAGACAGCACCTCACAGAAGCGTTACCCACCAGGTTGACGAGTCTGGTATGGATGATCAGGCAACATGGGCTCTTAGCTGGAAGACCTATCTGAAAAAATATACAGAGTAATGAAAAAAATTGGACTGATTGTGAATCCGATCGCCGGAATGGGCGGAAGTGTCGGATTAAAAGGAACGGATAATGCTGCGGCGGAAGCTTTTCGCCGCGGCGCTATTCCAAGGGCAGGGAACCGTGCGAAGGCCGCCCTGTCAGAGCTTCTCTCGATAAAAGAGGAGCTTTTTGTCTATACATGCCAGGGAAGCATGGGCGGGGATATTGCAGGAGAGCTGGGATTCCGGACCGTGATGAAGCCGGAAGCTTTGGATGGCTTAAATAGCGTCGGTAAGAGGGCATCCATGGATGGAGGAATGCTGCCGGGGCCGCTTTTCGGAACCGGAGCGGAGGATACAAAAAGCCTGGCGGAATGGCTTCTGAAGGAAGAAGTGGATTTGATTCTTTTCGCAGGCGGCGATGGTACAGCAAGGGATGTGTACCAGGCCGTAGAGCTTTCTGCATGCTGTGTGGGAATTCCCGCCGGTGTGAAAATACATTCCCCTGTATACGCCAAAAACCCGAAGGCAGCCGGACAGCTGGCGCTCCTCTGGCTTACGGGAAAGGTTTCCATGACCCGGGAAGAAGAGGTATTGGATATTGACGAGGAACAGTATCGGAGAGAACAGATCAACACCAGGCTTTACGGGTATCTGAAGATTCCGAAGGAGCGGTCTTTTACCCAGAACCGGAAAGCACCGACGCCACTCTCTGACGCGGCGGCTATTGACTCTATTGCCTGTGAGATGGTCCGCCAGATGGAACCGGATACCTTCTATATTATAGGAGCCGGGACCACCACAAGGGGAGTCTTGGATATTCTGGGGCTTAAAAACTCCCTGATCGGCGTGGACCTTGTTTACATTATATAGTTGATGGCCAAGGACCTTGGCGGAAGTGTGCTTTTGTCTCTGTTTAAGGGGATAAAGGCGAAACTGGTTGTCACCATAACAGGAGGACAGGGATTTCTGTTTGGCCGTGGAAACCAGCAGCTTACTCCTGAGGTAATTCGGGAAGTGGGAAAGGAAAATATCATTATCCTGGCCACGAAGACGAAGCTGGCGGCTCTGTCGGGACGGCCGCTTCTGGTGGATACTTATGATGAAGAGTTAAATCGTTCTCTCTGCGGATATTACCGGGCCATTGCCGGATGCGGGGAAACTATTGTATGCAAGGTATCGGATCATTAAAGAAAAGACGGAAGCATATTGTTTAGGACGGATCGACACGGAATGCAGGAGGATTTTTGCTTCGTGGTCCGTTCTTTCTGGTTCGTGCAGGAAATGCCCTCGCTTCGTCGGGGCAGACACTGCACGGATCGGCTGAATCGTTTTTCTCTATTTGCCTGTATTTAATACAGTCCTATGTTATCACACAGGACTGTATCATAAACCTATTTATTGATTTCCCAATAACCTTTTCTATCGGAGCCAACTCTGCTGATTATACCTCTCTCGCGCATTTTTTTCATAATACGTCCGATATTTCTCATGCTCATTCCCATTTGTTCCGCCATTCCTTTAGCGGTTATAGATGGCGTGACACTCAAAATATCCAATGCTTTCTTTTCATAGTCATTATCACTGCCGATTTCATAGCCATTATCATTGCCACTGGCAATGATCGGAACTGCTTCTGGTATAGCAAAGGGAAATTCTACTTTGATAAAATGATCTGTGATATGGAAAATATTCTTGTCATATGACTTTAAAATTCGGCTCATACCGGAACCAAGCTGCTCGACCAATCCCACATCTTTGAATACTCTCATTAGTTCTCTATTACGGGGCATACTGCTACAACTAAAAAAATCTTGTTCGCTCTGTCCGGGAATCAAACCGCCATAAGACGTAAACACCATTCTGTCACTGAAAATTTCAAAAACCGGTGGAATCTCTCTCGAATAGTCGGAATGGACAATGGCATTGATGACAGCTTCTCTCAATGGAATTGGATCAACAAGGTTTTTTTCAATTCGTTTTGTGCTGGTTACTTTTACCATCGTTGAATTTTCAATTTTCAGTTTTTCAAGTACCTGATGGGTTGCTTTGATTAACGAGCAATATCCGTATTCTTCATTTTGAATTAAATCCACCTTATCCATTCCTGCGTATTTTGCAATTTTAATAGACACGCCATTTTCATCTGCCAACAGATATGCGATGTAGTTGTATTTTCCATCCGGCGTCAAAAGTTCCAGAGAGTTTGCAAATCGGTTATTGAGTTCCAGTCCACGCTCCTGATAATAGATTTTCAGCTGGGCAAAAGTTAAATCCTGACGAGGTGCAGGGATATTTCGCAAGGTTGTATGAATCCGCTTACTGTATAAATCATCAATCGTGGTTGTGGTCATGGGTTGAGAAGACGCGCCTATACGGATGAAGCAACCACCAGGAGACATACCTTGCTTTTTGATATAATAAGGTTTTTCGAGTCCACTGGAAATCAGAATTTTGATAACAGGAATATTATTTATAGTATCACTGACAATATCAAATAATCCCATGGTAGACGGCAGGATGTTGTTTTTAATACGATCTGCAATTCGAAGCTGTGTCGCATCCATGTCTGGCACACCTACGGGATTTCCGTTGTCATCTACGCCAATATACAATATGCCACCCTCCCGATTGTTCAGAAAAGCAACAACTTCTTTTTCTAATTTATCATTTAATTCTGTCTTAAATTCAGTACGATTATTTTCCTGGAGCACTGCAATCCCTCCCTTACTACATCTTAGAATACTCTCGGAAATTCTTTGTGCCCGGATTTGCGAGATGATTTTTTGTCAGAAGTGCACAAATTTATGA
>CANRXD010000058.1 GCA_947643685.1 uncultured Clostridium sp.
GCATTAGCGCAGTTGGGAGCGCGCAACATTCGCATTGTTGAGGCCGTGGGTTCGACTCCCATATGCTCCATGAATTACATAATGTAAGATTCAAAAGTTGAAGACCCTCCTGCAGATTGCCTGCGGGAGGGTTTTTAAACCCCAGCCCCGTGAAAAACATAAACTTCCATGCCATATCAGCCCAAAAGAACAAAATCCTTTTACCGCATCCGCAGAAAAGCCGTCCCTTCCAGAAGAAGGTTCGCCGTGCGTAAACCGAAGGTATCTTTAATAACAGGGACCGCCCCGTTTTCCTCATAATCCACACCGCATTCTAAAATTCCGCCGGCATGCCCAATCCGGATAAGCTTTGTGTCCGCATTGACAGCAAGCACCTGATTCACAATGCTCCCCAAAACCACGGCTGCCGCGGCCGTACACATGGCACCTGTCATGGCATAGCTGGGATGGGCTTTCTGCATGGACATCATCCTGGATTGAAGGTCGATACTCTCCTTTTTTATTTCGGTTCCGTCCGAAGTGATGTAATCCGCTGACTCAGAAACGAAAGTCAGCTTCGGAATCCCCGGCGTTTCCCACGCTGATTTTTCATAATCGTCGATGAGTCCCAGTTTCACCGCTGCCATCCCTCTCACCTTCTCCAGAAGCTCCAGTTTTTCTCCGGAAGCGTTCAGTTCATCCGGAAGCTCTTTCCCGTCAAGTCCCAGATCTTTCGCCCTTACAAACACAAGGGGATTGGCGGCGTCGATGATCGAAACCTGTACCGGCCCGAAGTCCGGGATCTCCAGCGTATCGACGATATGCCCTGTCGGCAGGAGGCCCTTTCCCAGGGTCCCCGCCGGCTCCATGAATTTCAGACGTATCGGAGAAGCTGTGCCGGGAACGCCGGCAATGGAATAATCTCCATCATACAGAACCTTCCCGTCCACGGTACTTACATCTGCCTGGATCATCTTATCTGTATTGGTATTGTATATCCTGACCACAGTGGTTCCCTCTTTTGCCTTTACAAGTCCTTTTTCAATGGCAAAGGGGCCCACGCCGGACGAAATGTTCCCGCAGTTTCCCTTATAACTCACAAACGGTTTATCCACCGGCACCTGGGCGAAGGTATAATCCACATCCGCGTCTGGGCGGGAAGATTTGCTTATGACAGCGATCTTACTGGTCACCGACTGGGCGCCGCCAAGTCCGTCGATCTGTTTTCTGTCCGGACTCCCCATCAGCCTTAAAAACAGGGCGTCCCATTCCTCACGGTTTTCGGGAAGGTCACTCTCCAGAAGATATACTCCCTTGCTGGTCCCGCCGCGCATAATCGTGACAGGAAGCCTACAGACCTGGCTGTCTCTGTTTCCCATATCTTTCCTTTCTCCCGGATTCTTCCGGGCCATTTGTTTTTAAGTATACTGAATCACATAAGCAACGATCAGAATCGCCGACCCGAGGAGCATCCACAGCCCAAACAATTTTCCCATGAATTTCATCCATTTGTCATAGGCAATGCCGGTGGCGCCAAGGAACCCCATCAGTGAAGACGCATGAGGAACAACATAGTTGCAGAAGCCGTCGCCGAATTTATAGGCAAGGACTGCCGTCTGTCTCGTGATTCCCGCCACGTCGGCAAGGGGCGCCATAACCGGCATCACAACTGCCGCCTGGCCGGTTCCGGGGGTAACAAAGCCGTTTACAACTACATTCATAAGCAGCATGACCGGCGGTTTTAAAAAGTTCGGGAACAGAGACAGCATGTTGCCAAGTCCATATACAACCGTATCCAGAACCTTTGCGGAGGAAAGAATCAGGGCTACGGTCGCGCCAAGGCCGACGATCAGAGCAGTTGGCGTCATCCCCTTCGCGCCCTTTATGAAAATGGATGCAATCTTACTTGGGTTATAGCCGTATACAAATCCGCCGATAAAAGCCATCCAGAACAGACATACGGCAGTCTCCACCATCCCCCATTCCCAGGTCACGCAGCCATACATCAGCCCCCCGAAGGAAGCAAGGAAAACAAGAAGGACTTCCAGGGAACCGCTTCCCCCTCTGTCGGGTGGTAGGATTCTACAATTACAGTCGTATTGCCGGCCGCCGTCTTTTCACGGTCGTATTCGTTTGCAGGAATCAGATATGTCATGATCGATACTGCAATTAAAAGCATAAAAACAATTACAAATGGATGCGGCATCTTAAAGGTTTTCTTTCACATTGTTTCTCCCCTGTTTCTTATATTTTTCTTTTTTCCTGTTACAAAAGCGATCAGAATTCCGCGGTTTCCTTTCCCAGCATTCAGTGAATGGACCGGTATTTTGTTATCCACCTTCTTCTCTTCCGCAATCTCCACTTCGGTCTCCGTCATCATTGCGGCCCCTGCATGTGATGGCCGCAGGCATGGCCGATTCCCGGCAATGCGTCATACTCGCAGAGAAGCCCGATGTTAGGGCCGCCCTCTCCATTCTTAAAAGCAGCCCGAAAGGCGGTTTTCACCTTTGCAACTCCCCGTTCCACGGCAAAGCCTTCCTTTTCCAGCCAGCCCGTGAACAGCCCCATGGCATGGTACTCTTCCATTCCCGTTTCCGGATGATCAAAAATATCATCGGACATCAGAAACAGCTTCAAAGCCTGTTGTAGTTGATCAGAGACCCGCACCGGAGAATTTCCTTCTCCTCCTCTGTCATCGGTTCCATCGAAAGGGACAATCCCTTAATCTTTGTTCCCATCACATATGCCGGAATCCTCTTCATATCCCCGTCCAGGGCCTTTCGGATATCCGGAATAAAAATATAATCGTCATCCTCAAAATCTGCCGGTCCATCCAGAAGGAACGGTATCATTCCCCAGTTGATCAAATTGGAGCGATATCTCTTTGTGGCGTACTCCGCCGCAATATTGGCTCCCCCAAGGAGCACCCGCTGACAGGAAGCCGCCTGTTCCCGGGCGGAGCCGTCTCCCGGCCTTACCGCGTAAATCGTACTGGAGAGATCAATCGTTTCCTCCCTAACCGTCTCAAACCCCGGGATTTCATGGATCCGCTCCAAAACCTTCTGTACCTCCTGCGGGCAGGTTCCGGCTTTTCTTTCCCTTTCCAGACTCATTACGGCCTTCGCCTTTTCCACATACCCGGGAACGCGGCGGCTCAGGGTATATTCCGCAAGCTTCATCGGATTGGAGCGGAACGAACCGGTTTCCCCGGACGGAATCAGCTCGTCGGTTGTCGTCACCGGATCCGTAATATATGCACATACCTTTAAAAGCATGTGTTCATTTAAGGGCGGAAACTCCGGCCAGTCCGTAATATTCGGCCCGCTCACCAGCGGCTCATTTATATTTCCCTTTCCAAACCCCTGGTAAACTCTCTGCTCATAGGCTTTCGGGTCAAACTCATAATCCGGGCACTTAAACTCATATCCCCACTCATCCGCGGCCGTAATTCTTCCTTTATTTATAGAAGTAACTGCAATGGAACGGGCATCCATCAACGCCACGCTGGCCACCTGATTGTTCCCCGGTTTGGAACCTTCCCGATTCGGGAAATTCCTTGTGGTGTGGCGGATGGAAAGTCCCCTGTTCGCCGGCGTGTCACCGGCTCCGAAGCAGGGACCGCAGAACGCGGTGCGTACCGTAACGCCGGCGGAAATCAGCGTTTCAATGGCTCCCTTTTTAAGAAGTGCCAGCATGACGGCCTGGCTGCCGGGATATACGCTCAGATTGAAAATATCTGTCCCGGTTCCTTTTCCGTCCAGCAGGTAAGCCGCCTCCATAATGTTGGAATAAGTACCGCCGGAGCAGCCGGCAATGGTTCCCTGATCTGCGTATAAGGCCCCGTCTCTTACCTTTTCCTGAAGATTCAGGCAAATATTCTTATTTTTTAAGAGCTTTCCTGCGTCCTCTTCCACCTTATGAAGGATATCCTCCATGTTCTCATTCAGCTCACGAATCTCATATCCATTGGAAGGATGGAACGGCAGGGCAATCATGCTGTGTATGGTGCTCAAATCAATGTAGATACAGCCATCATAATATGCCAGATCTTCCGGATTCAGCTCCTTAAAATCCTCTCCGCGGCCATGGGCCTTTAAAAATACCTCCGTATCTCCATCCGTCCGCCAGACAGAAGAAAGACATGCCGTCTCAGTTGTCATGACGTCGATGCCGTTTCGAAAATCCGTGCTCATGGACGACACGCCGGGCCCGACAAACTCCATGACCTTATTTTTTACATAACCGTTTTTAAATACGGCGGACACAATGGCAATGGCGATATCCTGGGGACCAATGCCGGGATTCGGCTTCCCGTCAAGATAAACGGCAACCACCTCCGGATACTTCAAATCCCAGGTCTGTCCCAGAAGCTGCTTCACCAGCTCGCCGCCCCCTTCTCCCACGGCCAGCGTCCCCAGCGCTCCGTAGCGGGTATGGGAATCGGAGCCAAGGATCATCTTTCCTCCCCCGGCCATAGTCTCCCGCATATACTGATGGATCACCCCCATATGGGGCGGAAGGTAGATTCCTCCATATTTCTTCGCCGCTGTCAGTCCGAATACATGATCATCCTCATTGATTGTGCCTCCAACAGCACACAGACTGTTATGGCAGCAGGTCAGCACATAGGGGAGCGGAAACCGCTCCAGCCCGGATGCCCTGGCCGTCTGGATGATGTTCACATAGGTCAGATCATGGCTTGTGATCGCATCGAATCTGATCTTTAAGTTCTCCATGTCCCCATTCACATTGTGCTCTTTCAGAATCTGATACGTGATCGTTCCTTTTTTCTTCTCCTCCTTTTCAAATCCGGGTCTTTTGGATGCTTCCCTTTCGGGCACCAGCGCTTTTCCCTCAAGCAGATAAACACCCGAATCGTATAACTTTACCATCGCTTTCCCTCTTTTCCCATGCTTTTCTGCTGAATTACTCTCCACTTATTTTTTCTATGTCCATCATACCTCACAGACAGGAATAAGTAAAATTCATCTTTTTCATTGAAATAATAGTTTTTTAGAATGATTTGTGCTATACTTGTGTTATCTGAAACGATTGGACTTTGGGAGGGAAACCATGGATTTTAAAGATTTGACCTATGTACTGGCGATTGCCAAATATCAGAATATTACAAAGGCTGCCGATTCTTTATATATTACGCAGCCGACGCTTACGAAATTTCTCCAGAATCTGGAAATGGAACTGGGACAAAAACTGTTCCGAAAGCTGGGACACCGTTTTGTACTGACCTACACAGGGGAACGGTATGTGGCAAAGGCATCGGAAATCCTGACCCTCAAAAAAGAGCTGGATCTGGAGATGGATGATATCATAAAAAACAGCCGCGGCGCCTTAAAAATTGCCTTTCCCACCATGAGGGGGACCTATATGCTTCCCTGTACGCTCCCCGTTTTCAATGAACGTTTTCCAAATGTCCGCATCGACATTCTGGAAGCCCGTTCAAGCCTCCTGGAAGGAATGATCTTAAACAGTGAAGCGGATCTGGCCTTTTTCAACCTGCCGGTGAAAAGCCCGGACATCGACTTTGAAATTATCAGTCATGAAGAAGTCCTCCTGGTGATGCCCGCCTCCCATCCCCTCTCCGGCAGGGGAATCCAAAAGGAGGGCTGCAGACATCCATGGATTGATCTGGGGCTTCTGGCAGAGGAACCGTTCATTATGCAGATCCCGGGCCAGAGAACCCGCCAGACTGTTGACCAGATTTTTAAGGAATACAACATAACGCCGAAGATCAAGCTGCAAACCAGCAACATCCCGGCAGCAGTCATGCTGGCCGCCAACGGCTATGGGTGCTGCTTCGTTACCGAAACCCATTTAAAATATGTCCGGCCCGCCGAAAAAATTGCCTGCTTTTCCGTAGGCTCCCCCTGTGTCACCGTGGACTTTGTCGCCGCGTTCCGGCGCGGCAGTTATCTCCCCTCCTATGCCAGGGAATATATTAAGATTGTGAAGGATTTTACCTGAAACCATAAGAACTGTAACGTTTATATTATTTTTCCTTTTTCGGAATTCCGTCTTGAGACAGACAAGAAGATGGCCCCCGTGAATAATAGAGAATTATTTTTATTCACGAAGATGGCCTATAAATTTGCATTATAAGTAATAATCAGATATTTTATAATTAAGTAGCTCAATCAGAAGTTATAGTATTCAATAGTGATAAAAAAACTCCAATACCCTCAACAGGCTAAAGCCCATAGTCGCCGCCACCCGTAAAACGGGTGGCTCGACTCGCTGGGTATAACCCCTTGACACCGGACAGCGTCTCAAGGCGCCCCAGACTTTCTCTCCGTTCAAGTCACTATTGCACTTGACGCGTTGCTTATGCCCCTGAAGGGGCGTTCGTATTACTTCGACTTAACCCTTAAAAGGGTCTTCATACTCTTTCACACTTAGCTTATCCTGCATGATATCGTACTTTTCCTGATCCTGAATATACTTTTTAATTGTCGCTTCATTTAACCCTACCGTGCTTACATAATACCCTTCTGACCAGAAATGTCTGTTTCCAAATTTATACTTCAAATTTGCATGCCTGTCAAATATCATAAGCGCTGACTTCCCTTTTAAATATCCCATAAAGCTGGACACACTCATTTTGTGCGGGATACTTACCAACATGTGAATGTGGTCAGGCATTAAATGCCCTTCGATTATTTCCACTCCTTTGTAAGAACATAACTGTTTCAAAATATCTCTTATATCAGTTTTTAATTGATTATAAATTATTTTTCGTCTATACTTGGGAGTGAATACGATGTGGTATTTACACATCCATTTTGTGTGAGCTAAATCGTTATTCTTTTTTGCTATAAAATCACCTTTCCTTTCTTGCAATAGTGCCTGAACAACTCTATTGTAACGGAAAGGTGATTTTTTGTATAACGATTTGACTCCACCCGCATAGCAGGTGGGTTTTGGTTTCGGGCATTTCCATTTTTCGGAACACGAAAAACTCCAATACCCTCAACAGGCTAAAGCCCATACCAAAAGGACAGGTATGAACCGTATGGCTCATACCTGTCCCTGTGCAGGGATATCTATTTTCGATGTCCCTGTAAACGGATACAAATTCTGTTATTTCTCAATCCATACACCATCGGCGTCAACTTCATATCCGTCCGGTGTCTTTTCATTACGGAGCAGAGCTCCAAATGGTTTGGATTTGCTCTTCGCATTATACTGCCAGTTATAGGTTTCCCTGTCCAGCTCCCAGGTAGGTTCTGTTACTGCTGTATTAAAGAAATACCACTTTCCGCCAATACTCTTCCATCCGATTGACAGGCCGCCTTCAGCCGGATCCATGTAGTAGGTATACTTATCTACGGGATCCACATACCAGCCGCTGACCATACCTGTGCTAATAGACAGATTGTACCATCCCCCAAGACGGTAATCGTATACCCAACCGGATTTCAGATATCCATTCACTCCAAAAGCATACCAGGAGCCATTGATTTTTTCCCACACAATCTGTTCCACGCTCTCTCCGTTTTCCAATGTGATCATGTAGCCGCTGGCCGTTGTTCCGTTGGCATAAACCAGCTTCCATCCATTTTCATCCTGCTGCCAGTGTGAATAACCCGCCTGATCCCCTGTGATGATGCCCGTATCAGTATTTACATAACCTTTTTGAGGATCCTGATTTGTCTGGGAGGTGCTGCCGCTGTTGATGCTTCCGCTGCTGCTGTTACTTCCGCCGCTGCTGCCACTGCCGCTTCCACTATTACTTCCGCCGCTGCTGCTTTCGCTGTCGCTGTTTCCGCCGCTTCTGGCTGTAACTCTGTAATTCTGTGCGGCTCTCTTTAAGTCGCTGACTTTCTTTTCCTTTTCATCTATTGTTTTTCCGGTTCTGAACTCGATTCCCAGAGTGTGAACTCCAGTCCTGTTGGAGGCCTTCAAAGTCTGGTTTCTGATGGTGATTCTGGTGCTTCCTGCTTCAGAAGTATAATCCACACCTTCTGTCAGCTTAACTCCATCAAGAAAGATATACTTAAATGTGATATATTCGCCTTGGGAAACCAGCAGATAGTCGCCGCTGGAATTCAGGCTGATATCCGGTATTCTCTGTGTCAGATTGTATCCTGCATCCGTAGCTCTGTCAACATTGGTATCTGTATTCTCCAGAACCGTAAGAGTAAATTCCTTTTTGCTGCTGCC
>CANRXD010000059.1 GCA_947643685.1 uncultured Clostridium sp.
TCGTAATCTGCCATTGTATTTCCTCCTACTAAATAAATCCTTCCCCATTCTAGCATGAAAGCAGGGCCTTGTCCAGATTTAAGTTGCACATCTGGAAGCTTTGAACTATAATAAGATTACAGTTTGCAGGGCGGGGAAAAACGGATGAAACCGGCCGTCAAGCTGGCTTGTAAGGCCGGCTTCATCCGTTTTTCCCCATCGGGCGGCCGCCCGATGCTTCTTGTCCGTCGAAAGACGGGCAAGAAGAAACCCGTAAACAGAGACGATCTAAATCCGTTATGACAGAAGACGCACAAGGAGTAAACATGGACATAATAGCAGCGCTTACAAAAGAACTTTCGGTGGGCCGTAATCAGGTAGAGGCCGCCGTAAAACTGATTGATGAAGGGAACACCATTCCGTTCATTGCCAGATACCGAAAAGAGGCCACAGGTGCCTTAAATGATGAAATACTGAGAAATCTGGATGAGCGGCTAAAATACTTAAGGGGCCTGGAAGAAAGAAAATCTCAGGTTATCGCCTCCATCGAGGAGCAGGAAAAGCTGACCCCTGAGCTTAAGAAAAAAATCGAAGAGGCACAGACCATGGTGGCCGTGGAGGATTTGTATCTTCCCTATCGTCCCAAGCGGAAAACAAGAGCCAGCGTGGCAAAGGAGAAGGGTCTGGAGCCCCTGGCCGATCTGATTATTCTCCAGCTTATGAAAAAGCCTCTGGAAGAAGAAGCAGCAGCCTTTGTTTCTGAAGAAAAGGGAGTTTCCACCGTAAAAGAGGCAATCACAGGAGCTATGGATATTTTGGCGGAACGGTTCTCGGAGGACGCCAGATTTCGTACTTATATCCGGAAAACCACGATGGAAGAGGGGCTGATTTCTTCCGAGGTTAAGGATGAAAATGCAGAATCCGTTTATGAAATGTATTACCATTATGAGGAGCCTGTGAAAAAATGTGCCGGGCACCGGGTTCTGGCCTTAAACAGAGGGGAAAAGGAAAAAATCCTGTCCGTAAAGATTACGGCCCCGGAAGATAAAATTTTAACCTATCTGGAAAAGCAGGTGATTCTTAAAGATAATCCTGTGACAACTCCGGTACTCAAGGCAGCAATTTCAGACAGTTACAGCCGTCTGATTGCTCCGGCCATCGAGAGGGAGGTTCGCAATGATCTGACGGAAAAAGCCGAAGACGGAGCGATCCGCATCTTTGGAAAAAATCTGGAGCAGCTTTTGATGCAGCCTCCGATTTCCGGTCATGTGGTACTGGGCTGGGATCCGGCGTTCCGTACAGGCTGTAAGCTGGCTGTGGTAGATGCCACCGGAAAGGTGCTGGACACGGTAGTGATTTATCCCACTGCTCCCCAGAACAGGGTGGAAGAGGCCAAAAAGGTTCTGAAAAAATTAATTAAGGAATATCATATTTCTCTGATTTCCGTGGGAAACGGAACTGCATCCAGAGAATCTGAGCAGATCATTGCAGAATTTTTAAAGGAAATTCCGGATCATGTTCAGTACATCATTGTGAATGAGGCAGGGGCTTCGGTCTACTCTGCCAGTAAGCTGGCCACGGAGGAATTTCCGCAGTTTGACGTGGGGCAGAGAAGCGCAGTCTCCATTGCCAGAAGACTTCAGGATCCCCTTGCGGAGCTGGTAAAGATTGACCCGAGGTCCATCGGTGTGGGCCAGTACCAGCATGATATGAACCAGAAGCATTTAAGCGAGGCTCTGGGAAATGTGGTGGAGGACTGTGTCAATAAGGTGGGTGTAGATTTGAATACGGCTTCCGCTTCACTGCTTGAATATATTTCCGGAATTTCAAAGGTCATCGCAAAAAATATTGTGTCCTATCGGGAAGAAAACGGGGCCTTTAAAAACAGAAAGCAGCTTTTAAAGGTGGCCAAGCTGGGTCCCAGGGCTTATGAACAGTGTGCCGGATTCATGCGTATTACCGGAGGGGATAATCCTCTTGACGCAACCAGCGTCCATCCGGAAAGCTATGGCGCCGCCACAGAGCTTTTGAACCGCCTTGGATTTAGCACAGAAGATATCGGGGCCGGAACCGTGGCAGGCCTGAGCCGGAAAATACATAGTCCGAAGGAACTGGCAGAAGAACTTGGTATTGGAGAGATGACACTTCAGGATATTGTAAAGGAGCTGGAAAAACCGGCCAGAGACCCCAGGGAGGAGATGCCGAAGCCGATTTTAAGGACAGATGTACTGGATATGAAGGACCTTACGCCGGGAATGATTCTGAAGGGAACGGTTCGTAATGTGATTGATTTTGGCGCTTTTGTGGATATAGGCGTCCATCAGGACGGACTGGTCCACATTTCCCAGATGTGTGAAAAATTCATCCGCCATCCGCTGGAGGCAGTCAGTGTCGGGGACGTGGTAGAAGTGAAAGTATTAAGTGTGGATGTGGCTAAGAAAAGGATTTCACTTACAATGAAACTGTAAAAATAGAGTACTCAAATAATAGAATGGAGGAACAAAACATGAAGTACAATTTCGATGAGGTAGTTGACAGAAGAGGAACATCCGCCACAAAAGTGGAGAGAATGCCTGAGGGGTCTTCTGAGGATGCACTGGCCCTCTGGGTCGCAGATATGGATTTTCCCTGTGCTGAGCCCATTTTAAAAGCACTTCACGAAAGAATAGACCGGAAGATTTTCGGATACACCGTTTATGACACGGATGAATGTCTGGGCGCTGTGACGGACTGGTTTAAAAAGCGCTATGGCTGGGAGGAGAAAAAGGAAAATCTTCTTTTCTCTCCGGGAATCGTATCTGCTTATGCGGTTCTTCTGAATATTTTAACAGAAGAGGGCGATGGAGTCGTGGTTCAGCGCCCCATTTATTATCCATTTATGATGAAGGCGAAAAGCAATAACCGTGTCATCGTGGACAATCCGCTGGTCTATGAAAATGGAAATTATAAAATGGATTTCGAAGATCTGGATGCAAAGATGGCGGATCCGAAGAACAAAGTTCTGGTATTCTGCAGCCCTCATAATCCCACCGGCCGTGTGTGGACCGAAGAAGAAATCAGAACTGTCGTGGATATCTGCAAAAAATATGATAAGTGGATTATCTGCGATGAGATCCACTGTGATCTTCTGAGAAAGGGAGTTGTGTTCCATCCAATGGTCAAGGTGGCTCCGGACTATGCTGAAAAAATTGCAGTCTGCACGGCTCCCAGCAAGACCTTTAATCTGGCGGGTATGAAGACATCCAACATAGTAATCCATAGCGAGGAATTGAAGGAAAAATGGAATGATTTCATTGGAAACAAGTTATCCATGAACGGTGTCTCGGCTCTGGGTCTTACGGCCATGGTGGCTGCTTACAGAGAAGGGGAAGAGTGGCTGGAGCAGGTAAAGGAATATCTGGACGGCAATTTTGCCTACATTGACAACTTCTTAAAAGAGCACCTTCCAAAGGCACATCTGGTTCCGGCAGAGGGTACCTACCTGGCCTGGATCGATTTTAACGCCTATGTAAACGGGGATGAGAAAAAGCTGGAAGAGCTGATGCAGAAAAAGGCAAAAGTGGCGTTGGATGAAGGTTACATCTTCGGTGATGCAGGAAAAGGCTTTGAGCGCATTAACCTGGCGTCTCCGAGAAGCGTCATCGCGGAATGCATGGAACGGATTTTAAAAGCCTTTGAGGAATAAGAAAAAATATGAAAATTGTTGTAAAAATGACAGCCAGGGATTTGTTTGATTTTTCCATGTACAATTCGTACAGCGGATTCACGGGAATTTTTAACATTGTCTTCACTGTGGGAGCGGTGGTAATTCTTGCTGTGACCTGGAATTGGCCCACGGTAAACGTATACCAGAGAATTTTACTGGTATTCTGCGCTCTGATTTTTACTGTGGTGCAGCCAATTCTGCTGATGCAGAAATCGAAGCAGAAGGCCGCGTCAATAGGATTTTCGCTCCCCATAACTCTGACCCTGTCAGACGAAAAGTTTGCAGTGGAACAGGGCGGAGTTACCGGAGATATGGAGTGGGGGCAGATCTGGAAAGTGATCTGCATTAAGAGTCTGTACATTATCAAGGTGGGCCCCATTCGCGCTTACCTGATTCCCAAACGTTCCGTTGAGGGCAGAGAAAAAGAGCTGGAGAGTATCTTAAAAAAGAATCTTCCGGTTAGTAAAATGAAGGGGCTGAAAGCATGATAAGAATAAGCAGCAGCCCGGAAGATACTTATGCCCTTGGGAAACGCCTGGGAGAAAAAGCAGTCCCTGGAGAGATCATTTGCTTAAACGGCGATCTGGGCGTGGGAAAAACCGTGTTTACAAAAGGATTTGCTGCCGGACTGGGAATTGTGGAGCCGGTAAACAGTCCTACATTTACCATTGTTAAACAGTATGACACCGGAAGAATGCCCATGTACCATTTTGATGTATACCGGATCGGTGATGTGAGCGAGATGGAGGAGGTGGGGTATGAAGACTGCTTTTTCGGAGAGGGAGTTACTCTGATTGAGTGGTCCGCCCGTATTACAGAGATTCTTCCGCCCCACGTAACAACAGTAACCATTGAAAAGGACCTGGAAAAGGGCTTCGATTACAGAAAAATTACGGTTGAGGAGACATAAATGCGTATTTTAGGGATTGAGAGTTCTTCCCTGGTAGCTTCTGTGGCTATTGTGGAGGACGAAGTTACCATGGCCGAATATACGGCAAACTTTAAAAAGACCCATTCCCAGACACTGCTTCCCATGATTGATTCCATGGTGGAGCTCCTTGGAATTGAGCTTTCCACC
Source organism: uncultured Clostridium sp. (assembly GCA_947643685.1). Lineage (GTDB taxonomy): Bacteria > Bacillota > Clostridia > Lachnospirales > Lachnospiraceae > CANRXD01. The sequence continues at coordinate 4,764 of CANRXD010000059.1, forward strand.
ATGGATGCCATCGCCGTATCGGGGGGGCCCGGCTCCTTCACAGGTCTCCGGATTGGCTCTGCCACGGCCAAGGGACTGGGACTGGCTTTAAATAAACCGCTGATTCACGTTCCGACACTGGATGCCACAGCCTATAACCTTTACGGGGCGGGAGCTCTTATCTGTCCCATCATGGATGCCAGAAGAAATCAGGTATATACAGGAATTTACCGGTTTGAAAAGGAATTTGAGACTGTACATGGACAGGATGTCATGGACATGGGAAATCTGATTCATATTTTAAACGGCCTGGGAGAACCTGTGATTTTTCTGGGAGATGGTGTGCCTGTATACGAAAAGCAGATCGAAAAAAATATGTCGGCTCCTTTCCGGTTCGCCCCGGCTCATGCAAATCGCCAGAGGGCGGCCGCTGTGGCGGCCCTGGGGGCAGTTTACTTTAAAGAAGGTAAGGTTGAAACAGCGGACGAACACGGGCCTGACTATTTAAGAAAATCCCAGGCTGAGCGGGAGAGAGAAGCGAGGGAACAGACAGCTGCAAAAAAAGAAGGTGCGGAATGCTAATGCTAAGACCGATGTCGGCAGATGATGTGGCGGAAGTGGCCGCCATGGAGAAGGAATGTTTTTCCGATGCATGGTCAGAGGGACTTTTGCGGGATATGTTAAAAAATCCTTATGATGAGGCCTGGGTTATGGTATGCCGGGACGGCATCTTCTGCGGTTATCTCAATGTCCGTTTCCTTTCCGGTGAGGGAGAATTAATGCGGATTGCTGTGAAAAAAGAATTTCGCGGCCATGGTTTATCCCGGAAATTGATGGACCAGATGGTAAAATCTGCAAAAGAAAAAGAGGTTTTTGATCTTACTCTGGAGGTGAGAGCGGGGAATCAGGCAGCCATAAACCTTTATAAATCATATGGTTTTAAAAAGGAGGCCGTAAGACGCGGATACTATCACAATCCCACGGAAGACGCGTTCATCATGTGGCGACGCGGACTTCTAGGAATTACCACTTAAATCCGACATTTTTTCAGCTATAATGTAGGGGTATCCGGAACCGATGCAGGGAATCCGGACAGCATACAATACAGGAAGCGGAAAGGTGAGGATTACATGAGAAAGTACGGAAAAAACGGACAGCTGGAAACAGTATTCTGCAATCTGTGCGGCAAAAAAATTGCGGTAAAAGAGGGGATTGTACGGGAAGGAGCTGCCATGTTCGATCATGCATGGGACTACTTTTCAGAAAAGGACGGAGAGGTTCATCATTTTGACCTTTGTGAGGCATGCTATGATGAGTTTATAAGCCAGTTCAGACTCCCGGTGGATGTGGAGGAACAGACAGAGCTCTTCTGATTTTCCTGCATGTCCGTTTAGAAAACAAATGAGGTAACAGTTCAGCCATGCATCTTCTTGCCCGCGTACCGCGGACAAGAAGCGCCGGGCATCCGCATGGCTGAACTGTTACCAAATGAGAGGGTACTGCAGAAATTCCGTAACAGTTCCTTCCTGCATCTTTCTGTCCGTTTGCAGCGGGCAGGAGGAGCAGGACAGAGTTGTTGCGGATTTCTGTTTTTTATGATACCCTCTCTTGCTTTTTGCGGATATTCTATGTTATGATGCTGTTTGATAACTGTTCCGTACATTCACAGTTACGTGCAAAAATCCGTTTAAAATAAAGGCGGTGTACTAATTTGATATGATTCAGGAAATGAGGAAAAAGGAATGTTAGATATCTGTTTACTGGGGACGGGAGGCATGCAGCCCCTTCCTTACCGCTGGCTTACAGCCATGATGGCGCGGTGCGATGGAAGCAGCCTGTTAATTGACTGCGGAGAAGGAACTCAGATTGCACTGAAGGAAAAAGGCTGGAGTCCCAAGCCGGTGGATGTGATCTGTTTTACCCATTACCATGCAGACCACATCAGCGGGCTTCCGGGCTTTCTTTTAACTATGGGAAATGCGGAGCGGACGGAGCCGGTGCTGCTTGCCGGTCCAAAAGGACTGGAGCGTGTGGTTTCGGCCCTCCGGACCATTGCGCCGGAACTGCCCTTTTCCCTTTTTTTTCATGAGTTTTCCGAGACAAGGGAACAGATAAAGGCCGGTCCCTTTGTGATTGATGCGTTTCGTGTGAACCATAATGTACCCTGTTATGGTTACAGGATTTCCATTCCAAGAAATGGGAAATTTGATGTGGAGCGGGCGAAGGCCCAGGAAATTCCACAGAGATTCTGGAGCCGGTTACAAAAAGGAGAGGTCATCGAATTTGAAGGGCGTACTTTGACTCCGGATTTGGTGCTGGGAGAAAAACGCCGGGGGCTTTCCGTCACTTATGCCACAGACACCAGACCGGTTCCGGTGATTTCTGAATACGCGAAAGAAAATGATCTTTTTATCTGTGAGGGCATGTATGGTGAAAAGGATAAGGCAGTGAAAGCCAGAGAATATAAACACATGACATTCCAGGAAGCAGCAAATTTAGGAAAAGAAGCGAACCCCAGAGAAATGTGGCTGACCCATTACAGCCCGTCCTTAATGCGGCCAGAGGAATACTTAAACGAAATCAGGGAGATCTTTCCGAAAATAAAAACAGCCCGGGACGGCTGGTCCATGGAGCTGGGCTTTGATGAAGATTAACAGCAAGAAAGAGGCGCTTGAACATGAAAATACACAAGACAGAAGAAGATGTATATATTCTTGCTATCGAAAGCTCCTGTGATGAGACGGCCGCGGCAGTGGTGCACAACGGGAGGGAGGTCTTATCCAATGTGATTTCTTCCCAGATTGCTCTCCATACTCTCTACGGCGGCGTGGTGCCGGAGATTGCATCCAGAAAGCACATAGAAAAAATCAATCAGGTGATCCGGGCAGCCCTTGATGAAGCCCACATGTTGCTGGAAGAAATGACTGCCATTGCCGTGACTTACGGTCCTGGGCTCATAGGTGCATTACTGGTGGGGGTGGCGGAAGCCAAAGCCATTGCCTATGCAGCTAAAAAACCTCTGGTTGGGGTTCATCACATAGAGGGACATGTTTCTGCCAATTTCATTGAGCATCCGGATCTGGAACCTCCTTTTGTCTGCCTGATCGTATCCGGAGGACATACCCATCTGGTAATCGTGAAGGATTATGGGGAATTCGAAATCATCGGCCAGACCATGGATGATGCGGCCGGAGAGGCTTTTGATAAGGTGGCGCGGGCCGTAGGCCTTGGATACCCGGGCGGTCCCAAGGTGGATAAGGCTGCCAGAGAAGGAAATCCCCACGCTATGGAATTTCCGCGGGCAAAGGTGGGGGGATCCGCCTATGATTTCAGCTTCAGTGGGATGAAATCTGCGGTGCTCAATTACATTAACCAGGCGGAAATGAAGGGGGAGCCCATCTGTGTC
>CANRXD010000060.1 GCA_947643685.1 uncultured Clostridium sp.
GTTACCGCAGAGCGGCACAGAAAAAGCGGGTCCGGGATCTGACAGGCTTACGTTTCGGGCGGCTTCTGGTTCTGGAGGCGGTTCTGGACGGGGATGGATTCTTAAGCGCCTGGAAATGCCAGTGCGACTGCGGGAAGCAATGCGTCTGCAAGTCTGCCAGTCTTACATCGGGGATTACAAAAAGCTGCGGATGTCTTCAGGAAGAACAACGGAAGGAAAACATGAATAAAGCCATCCATTTCGTTGACGGGACCTGTGTGGAGCGGATTGCCTGCCGGAAGACGTTTGTAAATAATACGACCGGCCACAGGGGCGTTTACCGGAGGGAAAATAACCGATGGCGGGCCTGTATCGGATTCCAGGGAAAGGTGTATTATCTTGGCTCCTTTGAGAATTTTGAGGATGCCGTAAAGGCGAGGCTTACGGCAGAGGAGAATCTGTATGATACATTTTTGGAACAATATGCAGAAAAAAAGGGAAATCCGCCTTCCGGCGTAAAGATGCGTGGAAGGCAGGGGGGAGAAAAGAATTTTTGAGATAAGCGGAAAAGATCTTTCAGAGGAGGAAGGAAAGGAACCTTATGAAAATCGTCTATATTGGAGCGAATGACGGATTAGCAGAAACGCTGATTGAGCGGATGGCGCAGGAAGGGAATGATGTCTACCTTCTGTCAAACAAGGCGATTCCAAGGAAAACGAAGAACATTGCCCCACATCGTTTTTACCGCAGTCCGCGCAAGGGAGAAAGTTTTGGAAAACTCTTATGTTCCATCTCTCCGGACTGTGTCATATTTGCCGGAAACAATTACATAAGCAGCGCCCACGGGGAAGAAGCAGACGAGGATGTGACCCTGCTGGCCCGGACGCTGCGAACCGCCGCCGCATTTCCATGTGCGAAATTTATCCTGCTGTCGTCGATAGAAGTGTACGGAAATACAGAGGGAAAGGCCGATGAGTCCGCAGAGTGTGCGGCCGTCAGCGAACGGGGCATCCGGTTTATCCGGGAAGAGCAGCTTCTGGATATTTACCGGAAACAGCAGAGCACAGATGCGGTGATTCTCCGGGCATCGCAGCTTTATTCCAATCGTCCCAAAGAGGGGGAAGGCGACATTCTGAGCCAGAGCTTTTCTGCTGCCATGTAGCCGGAAAGCCATATGACAGCCCATATGTTCCAGCCGCTCCACGTTTCTGACTTTGTGGATGCCATCAAGCGGGTGACCGATGGCGGGGAACAGTATGTTTACAATGTCTGCGGAAGTGACGGGATGTCCGCAGAGCGCCTGTACCAGCTGATCTGTCAGCAGGAGAGTTTTCCGGAGCAGGATGTCCGGTGGAAAGAGCCTGAGGGTGTTACCCTGGCGGACAGCAGCCGAATCAGGCAGGAGCTGGGATGGAGCGATGTCCGGAATCTGGAAAAACAGCTGCAAAGGGGTGAGATCACCTATGAGAGAGCTCCGGCAAAAAAACGGAATAAGAAAACGTGGACCATTCCGGCCGATATTCGCCAGATGGCAGAGAATCTTCTGCTTTTTGAGGTGTTTTTTGTTCTGAATTCCCTTTGCAGTACCCACAGTCTTTTTTCCCGGATTGACTGGCTGATGATATATGTTATTTTGATCTCCATATCATACAATATTTATCAGAGCGCTTTGGCGGCAGTTTTGGCCAGCGCTGCTTTTTTGTACAGCCAGGGCCTGAGTATTCAGGAGATGACTTCGTTCTATACATATGGGAACGTTGTGCTGGCGTTTGTGCAATTCGTATCCCTGGGCCTTATGGTCAGCTATACCACGAACCTGTTTAAACAGGATGCCTGGAGCGTCCGTCTTGATTTGGAAATGCTGAAGGAAGAGTATGAGGATCTGAAAGCCATCAATGAGGAAAATGTACTGATTAAAAATGAGTATGAGGAGCGTCTTCTCACGTCTAAGACAGGTTTTCCAAAGCTGTATGACCTGATCAGCCGCCTGATGGTCCAGGAGCCGGACCGGATTCTCATGGAGACCATGCAGGTGATTTCGGAGCTGGTCCGCACGGACACGGTGGCCGTTTATCAGGGACAGGCAGGAAGCCCCTGGCTCCGTCTTGTGGCTGCCTTAAGCGATAATTCCGCAATGGACGGAAAGACCTGGAACCTCTCCGGATTTCCCCGGATTTACGACGCTGTGGCGAAAGGGGAGCTTTATCAGGGAGAGTTTGGGAGCGGGGAACCGGCTGCGGTACTGTCCATTGTCTGCCGGAACGTTCCCGCGGCGGTGATCCTTATTAAGACGCTGCCCTATGAGTGTGAAACTCTGTACCATGCCAATCTGCTGAAAACCATGTCCCTGCTGCTGCGGGACGCCATGGAAAAGGCGCTGCAATATGAGGAGCTGTCCAGGGAAAGCCGCTATGTGAAAGATACGGATGTTCTGAAGCCGGAGGCCTTCCACAAACGTGTCCTTCTGGCCGAGGAAAAGGCGGAGAAAAGCATGGCGGAGTATTGTGTGGTGGAGCTTCTGTATTCCGGAACTCTTGCGGAGGCCGCCGGCCTGGTCAGCCGGACCATCCGTGTGACAGACTGTCTGGGAACAGATGGAGAAGGAAAACTTTTTGTCATGCTGAATAATACTGCCTCTGGAAATCTGGAATATCTCCAGAAGCGCCTTCTGGCCTGCGGCGTGGAGGTCTGCTCCGTTCTGGACAACCCCGCAGAGGTTCTGGGCGAACTGGTTACGGCTTAAACCCCACAGACGGAAAGCGAGGTTTCGATCATGTTGATTTGGTTTTTAGCGGCGAATTTTGCCTTGACGGTACTGTACGTCGTCATAAAGCGAATCCGTCGGGAGGGGGCCGGGATGGCAGTTTACTTCTTTTTCCTTCCGGGACTTGGATTTCTCATTTATTTTCTGCCGGGACTTTTGCGGGCGTTTTTAGGCAGGTTGGGAGTTGACCGGGAAGCCATCCTGATCCGCGCTTTTGATGTTGAGCTGCAGCCGGAACATCCCGATGTGCGGGAGGCGTTAAATGTGGTTCCGGTGGAGGATGCCATGGCTGTCAGCGGGAACGCGGAAAAAAGGGCCCTTTTGTTAAAGCAACTGAAAAAAGACCTGCAAGAGAATTACAGGATACTTCTGGCGGCAGAGCGGGACGAGGATTCCGAGTCGGCCCATTATGCGGCGGTTGCGAAAACAGAAATATACCGTCTCCATCAGACGCGGTGGCTGGAGTGCCGCAGGGATTATGAGAAGGATCCAAAAAACCCGGAGAAATACCATACAGCCTGTGCGGTTCTGGCGGAGATGCTGGCCAACGGCGTACTTTCTTCACGAGAGAAAAGCGCCTACCACAAACATTTGTGTGATCTGGTGCAGAAACAGATTGATACCGCAGAAAGCGAGGTCTCTCCGGAAGAGTATGAAGAATATTTAAGCTCCCTGGTGGAGCTTGGCCGGTATGCGGACGCCAAACTTCTCTGGCAGAAATACGCGGACCGGATGCGGAGCGAAAAAGCTTATGAAGATATGCTGAAATTGTTTTACCAGGAGGGGGACCGGCAGAAATTTAAGGCTGTTCTGGACGACCTGTGTAAAAATAAACAGATTCGCCTTTCACCAAAAGGGCTGGAACAGCTGCGCTACTGGATGGGCCGCCTGTAAAAAGCGCCGGGGTTTTATATTTTAATAGATGGAGTGACAAAATATGGTATCATTCAAACGGTTTCTGCATATCATCCTGATCATTGCCGTCCTTGGCGGTATTTTTCTGATTTACAGTATCAACGAGAGCCGGCCTGCAAGTGTTGGAGCCATGAGCAGACTTGTTCCGGAACGGGAATTTGCCGAAATGACGCCGGTGGATGCGGGGGAAAAGCCCCGGGTTTACCTTCTGGGGGATCCTCTGGATGAGCATGGCGGGGAGATTTACCACAATGTCCGGCAGCTCTGCGACGACCTGAAGCTTTCAGTAGTCGGTGAAGGACATTTGGATTTTGATAAGGCAGAGGAGAGCGATCTGCTTATTTTTTGCGATGACCGTATCAGCCGGTATGCGGACCTGACAGAGCTTTCAGAGTTTATTGCCGGGGGAGGACGGGTTATTCTGGCGGCGGGCCTTATGGAAGGGGACGGCGACCTTTGCCTGTGGCCGGCATTTGGCATTGAAGAGAAGTTGGCGGGGGGAGACTATCACGATCTGGTTTTTGAAAAACCGCTGCTGCCTGTTCAGCCGGAGAAGGCCTGGTATGATGGAAACAGTGGTTCCGCCCGGATCCGTGTCAGCGATGATGCGTCTGTTTATATCCGCGATAGGGGAGACGGCGTCCCTGTCCTTTATACATATGACTGGCAGAAGGGCAGCGTCTGCCTGATCAATGGGACATTTCTCAAAGACGCCTGCAACATGGGGCTTCTGACCGGGGCCATCGGCGCACTGCTGCCGGACTTTGCCTATCCGGTTCTGGGGGTGAAGGTCATATTCCTTGACCATTTCCCCATGATTACGTCTGCGGATGACGAGCTGTGCAGGCGGATATACGGTTATTCTGCGGAAGGATTTGTCCGGGATGTGGTATGGCCTGCCTTTCAGGGAGAGAGTCTTCGCACCAATACGCCATATACCACCAGCATATTGGCGGCGGCTTCTGAGGAAAGCTTCGGGGCAGTGAATGACGCGGTGTTTATGACGGTCTGTAAGTCAGCGCTGCAGTTTGGCGGAGAGCTGATCTATGCAGCCAGGTGCCCGGAGGACGGGAGGGTTGTTTTTAATCAGGCGCTTATGGACCGGTTTCTGGCAACCTTTACAAACTATACCGTTCGAGGACTGGCCCTGGAAACCGATCATTTTTTCCCGGAAATCCTTTCTGAGCCAGGTGCGGATATCCGGTTTGTCCGGGGAATGCTGGGAAGCCGTAATACGCGGCTTTCCTGGGAGGATGGATATACAGTCTTTCCCGCCGCCACCAGTGGAAATTCCATTGAAAGTGGCAATCTTTTTGCCATCAGCTCTGTCCTGGGGGCCTATGGCATGGTTTCCCATGTATTCGATGTCAGCATGATGATTACAAGAGACGGAGAGACGGCCTCGTGGGAGATTGATAAAGGGCAGCTGGGGATTTTTGAATCGGAAGTCCTGGCCAATGTGTCCTGGCTGGAGGGAAAAACCTTATCCCAGACCGGGGACGATGTGAGGAGCTATCAGGAACTGGATTACGGCTGGACGAGGAATGAAAGCCGTTTAGAGTTTTATTGCAGCGGCGCTGTGAAAGGACAGGCATTCTTTTATCACACGGACAGCCGTATTATCGGTGTGGAGGGTCTGACATGTCAGGATGTGGGAAATGGGTATTATCTGCTGCGTATTCAGGAAAATCATGGAGTGATTACGCTGGAGGAGGGAGAATAAACGATGCGGGTATGTTTGATCTGTGAGGGAAGCTACCCCTACGTTCCGGGAGGAGTCTCCAGCTGGGTGCAGATGCTGTGCAGCCAGTTTCAGGATGTGGAGTTTGTGATATGGGCCATTGCGACCACAAGAGAAGAAATGTCAAAGTATGCGTACCGGATACCGGAAAATGTAAAGGAGATTCAGACGCTGTACCTGGGAGATGTGACATTCAAAAAAACCGGCCGGAAAATCCGGCTGACCAAGGAGGAAAAAGCTACCCTTAAGGGACTGCTGATCGGATCTCTGGATGCCATCAACTGGACCGGCGTACTGGAACTGGCAAGGCAGCACCGTAAGCATCTTTGTGACCTTTTGATGAGTGAATCTTTCTTTGACATCTGCAGGGAGGAGTATCGCAGGCAGAAATCCAGGAAAGTATTCCTTCATTTCCTGTGGAATTTCAGGGGAATCTATTTCCCTTTGATGTATACCCTTTCGCAGGAAATTCCAAAGGCGGATATTTACCATGCCATTTCGGCCGGTTATGCCGGTATTCTGGGAAGCTGCGCTTCCTATATGGAGGGAGTTCCTCTTCTTTTATCGGAACACGGGATTTACACAAGAGAGCGGGAAGAGGACATTATCCGCTCCCAGTGGGTAGTCGGTGAGTTTAAGGAACCGTGGATTGAATTTTTTAAAAAGCTTTCTTTTACCGCATATCAGCAGGCCAGCGTGGTTACCACTTTGTTTGGAACAAACCGCTCTCTCCAGATTGAGCTGAAATGCCCGCCGGAAAAGATTGCTGTCATCCCCAACGGTGTGAACACCGGAGATTTTGAGTCCTGCAGAAAAGAGAAAAAGAGCGGCCCTATGACTTTGGGGGCGGTGCTGCGGGTAGTTCCTATCAAGGATGTGAAGACCATGCTTCTGGCTTTCGACATTGTGAAGCGGGCGGAACCTGAGACACGGTTAAAGATCATGGGAAACTGTACGGAAGATCCGGTGTACTACCAGGAATGTGTGGAGCTTCTGGCGGAACTGGGGACAGAAGATGTGGAATTTCTGGGACTTGTGAATATCAGGGAGCATCTTCCGGAGGTAGACCTTCTGCTTTTGTCCAGCATCAGTGAGGGACAGCCTCTGGCAATCCTGGAAGGTATGGCGGCGGAGATCCCCTTTGTGGCTACAAATGTGGGTGATTGCAGGGCCTTGCTGGAGGGGGAGCGTGAAGATGATGATTTTGGCCCGGCCGGACTGGTCGTACCGGTTATGAACAGCGAGGCCATGGCACAGGCGATTCTTCGCTGTATCAGAAATCCGGAGCTGCTTAACCATATGGGGCAGGCCGGCAGAAAACGGGTGGAGGCGTATTACAGCCGGGAAGGGATGCTAAATGCATACCACAGTATCTATGAAAACCTGAAGGAGGAGTCTCATGGCAGGAATCGGATTTGAGCTGAAAAAAATATATGGCAGGAAAACACTGGCGTCCAATCTGTGGGGGACCGTCTATGCGACCATGCTCACCATCGGCCCCACAGTCGTGTCTGCGGCGTTGATGCTGGTGCTGAATTCCCTGCTGAGCCGGTCAGGCCTCACGGTGCTGGAAAGCCGCTTTTTTATCTCGTCCACCACATATGCCTTTTTAACCGCGCTGCTGGTCTCTTCCATTTTTACCACCATCGTTTCGCGCTATATTGCAGACTGCATTTTCCTGGGCAGGGAATCTGAGATTTTTCCTTCTGCTTTCGGTGTGCTGACCCTCACCACTGCCATCTCCGGCAGTGTCATGTTTCTGCTGTGTGCGGGCATATATTTTCATTCTCAGAATACGGTTCCGGTACATTTCCTGGTGGTCTATTATCTTATGGGTGTGCTGGTGACAGACGCTTACAGCCTGATGAATTATGCTTCGGCGCTGAAGCATTTTAAGACGCTCACGTTCAGTTTTATCGGAGGGCTTCTGTTGGCGGTGGCTGTGTATTTCCTTTGCGACAGGTGGCTGGGAATCACGAAAGTGATTGCCGCCTATATGGCTTTGGTCTGCTGCTTTTTTGTGGTCACGTTCGCTCTGGTCTTCCAGTGTGCAAGAGCATTTGGAACACCGCGGGGCCGGCATTTTGCATTCCTCTCTTATTTTCGTAAGTATCCGAAACTGGCCGTCGGCGGCTTTTCCTACATGCTGGGCCTTTACGGTCCCACCATCATTTACTGGCTTTTCTCCGGGATAAGCGAGCAGGTCAGCATTTTCCGCACGGCTCCCAGCTTTGACATGGCTCTGTTTTTGGCTTTTGCGGTGAACATCCCGGCGCTTGTTATTTTTGTGGTGAAGGTGGAGACGGCGTTTTATGAAAAATTCGTCGTTTATGTTTCGGCGTTGAATAACGGTACGCTCCACATGCTCCAGAAGGAACGAAGCGTCATGACCAGGGCACTCCTTCAGGAACTCTTTTTTGTGTATGAAGTTCAGCTGATTATCACTGTGGTTTTGATCTGCCTGGTCAGCGTATTTTTTCCTTACCTGGACGTCGGCATTCATATGCTGCACATGTTTGTAATGCTGAGTCTTGGGATATGCGCCGTATTCTGCATGTACTTCACCATTGTTGTGTTTTACTATTTTTCGGATTATGGGGGCGCATGCATCAGTTCCCTTGTCTTTATGGCTGTGGCAGTGCTTGGGGCGGCGGCTGCTGTCCCGGGTGATACTTTCTATCCATTGCCTCT
>CANRXD010000061.1 GCA_947643685.1 uncultured Clostridium sp.
TTTGGTTACCGTGATGCCGAAAAGAAGCTTCCGATGGACGAGAATACGATTTTTGGTCTGGCATCTGTAACAAAGTCTTTTGTGGCATTATCAATTATGCAGCTCTGTGAAAAAGGAGCTCTTGACCTGGATGACCCGGTAAGCAAATACATTCCTGAATTCACAAACAGGAATCAGGACACCATAAGGATTCGTCACTTTTTAAGCCACAGTGCAGGAATTTTCCCGGTACACAGGACTGTGGTGAAGGAGATTGCCGGGGAGCTTGGTCTTACAGAGGAAAAAGACGGGGATCTGGCATACAGTGACGCGCTTGCAATGGCAGGCGTAAAGAAAGTGGCAGAGCAGCTGGATGCTCAGACCAGGGAGAGCGGACTGATTGGACGCCCGGGCGATTATATGAGCTATTGTAATGACGGCTTCGGGCTCCTTTCTGAAATTGTACATCGCGTCAGTGGTGAGCCGTCTTTTGCGGACTATGTAAAGAAAAATATTCTGACTCCTCTTGGAATGGTGCGGAGCGGATGCGATTACCTGCGTCCAAGGCTGGATGAAAATGCTTCTGTCCTGTATAAAAAGAGAAACGGCGTCATGGAGGCTTCCAGGGATTACTACGATAATGCGTTTGCTCTGGGCGGGGCAGGTTCCATGAAATCTACGATTGCAGATATGAAGCGGATTCTTTCCATGTATCTGAACCATGGAAAAGGACAAAACGGAGAACGGATTCTTTCTATGGAAGGAATCATGGCCATGTGCAGGCCGAGGATCGAATACCGGCCGGAGAGCTTTTACTGCTATGGACTGGCCACAAAAATGCTGGATGATCTGACAGTTGTGGAACATGGAGGAAGCCTTACGGGTGTTTCCTCTAACCTTTCCTGGTCCTATGGCGCAGGAGCCGGCGTAGTAGTGCTCTGCAATACGTCAGATGTTCCGGTGTCCGTGATTGCGGACGCGGCCATGCGGATGTATCATGGCAGAAATCCCATTGAGGACAGGAGTATGTACACAGAAAATCCGTGGACGGAAACCACCAGAAAAGAAGCATGCGGCCGCTATGTTTCAAAGGAAGGAACAGAAGTTGAGATCCAGAACAGAGACGGCGGGGCAGTTGTTCTTGTGGACGGCCAGGAAAAACCGTTTGTCATGGTTCAGGAGTGTCTTGGCATTGTCCGCGGTTACATAAAGGATGCGTATCTGAAGCTGTTTAAGGATGCGGACGGCCATGTATTCGCTGTGGGTTACGGCGGGCGTATGCTGCCGAGGGTGAGAGAGCAGGAGTAACAAAGGAAAGAATGTAACGGTGAAGGTACTGAAAAGTTATGAATCAAATATGGAGGGAAAACGTATGGATGTCTATGGAAAGATTACGGCAATGGCGGATGAAATGAAAGGCGAGCTTGTGGCGCAGCGGCGGGATTTCCACAAATATGCGGAAAAAGGCTGGTTTGAGATGCGTACATCTTCCATTATTGCGAGAAAACTGACGGAAATGGGATATGAAGTTCTGGTGGGAGATCAGGTTTGCAAAAAAGATGCCAGAATGGGTGTACCTTCTGAGGAAGAACTGGAGGAGCAGTATGCACGTGCTGTTGCTCAGGGGGCGGACCCGGAGTTTGTAAAATATACAAAAGGAGGCATGACCGGAGTTATCGGCATTTTACGGTGCGGTGAGGGCCCCACGGTCGCCATGCGTTTTGACATTGACGCTCTTGGGGTGTTTGAGGAAAAGGATCCGTCCCACCGCCCGGCATGTGAAGGATTTGCCTCTGTAAACGAGGGATTTATGCATGCCTGCGGTCATGACGGACACGGAACCATCGGTCTCGGTGTGGCAAAGGTTTTAATGTCCATAAAAGAATCTCTTCACGGAACCATAAAGCTGATCTTCCAGCCGGCAGAGGAAGGGGTACGCGGAGCAAAGGCTATCGTTGAGAACGGCCATCTGGACGGTGTGGATTATCTGATCGGCTCTCATGTATCAGATAAGAAGGAGGACGATCCGGCGGTGGTAATCCCGGGAAGCCATGGCTCCCTCGCCACAACAAAATATGATGTATATTTCCATGGTGTGTCTGCCCATGCAGGCGGTTCCCCGGAGAAGGGAAAAAATGTTATGCTGGCAGTGGGAACGGCGATCTTAAATCTCTATGCGATTCCCCGTAATTCAGCGGGGATGTCCCGTATCAATGTGGGTACCGTAGAAGCCGGAAGCGGGAGAAATGTCATCGCAGATATTGCAAAGATGGAAATCGAGGTTCGGGGAGAGACCACAGAGATCAACCAGTACATGGAGGAGTATGCGAAGAATATTATCGAGGGGGCAGCGAAAATGCATGGCTGTACCTGCGAAATGAAAGTAATGGGATCTGCATATTCTCTTACAAGCGATCAGGCCCTTATGGACCGTGTAAGAAAGGTATGTGAAGAGAACCTGAAACTTCCGGTATCAGAAACCACGAGCAGCAGAAACGGGGGAAGCGAGGATGTTTCTTATATGATGCGCCGTGTCCAGGAGCAGGGAGGACAGGCTACTTTTATGCGGATTCTTACAAAAGAGTCGGCTCCGGGGCACAATCGCCGCTTTGATTTTGATGAGCAGGCGCTGCCCAATGCAGTGAAAATCTTCTGCGGAACCGTCTATGATATTCTTGGAAAATAGGAAAAGAAAAATGCGCCAGGGCACAAATGTGTCAGGGCGCATTTTTTTGTGCAATGGTGCGGAATATTGGAAGAAAATAGAAAAAAGAAATATAAGATGTGGAATCGCGGAGGCTTTTTTGACAAAATCAGGCGTAAAATATCAGAAAATACACAAAAACAGGCTTAAATCTGATAAAAATTTGTTCATATTTTCCAAAAAATGTGCTATAATAATTACACCAGCTATACGTAAACAGTGTATGGAACAAAATGAGCAGCAAGAGGTGATATCATGGTTAAAAAAGAAATGATAGCAATGCTGTTGGCAGGAGGTCAGGGAAGCCGCCTCGGAGTTTTGACGCAGAAAGTGGCAAAGCCGGCAGTATCATTTGGCGGGAAATACAGAATCATTGATTTCCCGCTCAGCAACTGCATTAATTCTGGCGTTGATACCGTTGGAGTTCTGACCCAATACCAGCCGCTGCGTTTGAACGCGCATATAGGGATTGGTATACCGTGGGATCTGGATCGGAATGTGGGAGGGGTTACAATTCTTCCGCCTTACGAAAAAAGCAAAGGCAGTGACTGGTATACGGGAACAGCCAATGCAATTTATCAGAACCTGGAGTATATGGAGTCTTACAATCCGGAATATGTTCTGATTCTTTCTGGTGATCACATTTACAAAATGGACTATGAGGTAATGCTTGAATACCACAAGGCCAATAACGCGGATGTAACAATCGCGGCCATGCCGGTTCCAATGGAGGAGGCAAGCCGGTTTGGTATTCTCATTACGGATGATACCAATAAGATTACGGAATTTGAGGAGAAACCGGCGCAGCCCAGGAGCAATCTGGCGTCCATGGGTATTTATATCTTCAGCTGGAAGGTGTTAAAGGAAGCTCTGGTGAAATTAGAGGACGAGCCGGGGTGTGATTTTGGTAAACATATTATCCCTTACTGTCATGCTGGTGGAAGTCGTATATTTGCGTATGAATATAATGGATATTGGAAAGACGTTGGAACCCTTGGCTCTTATTGGGAAGCCAATATGGAATTAATTGATATTATTCCGGAGTTCAATCTTTATGAGGAATACTGGAAAATTTACACAAAAAGCGACAGAATCCCGCCTCAGTATATCTCCGCCGATGCGAAGGTAGGAAAGTGCATCATCGGAGAGGGTACAGAGATTTACGGCGAGGTGATCAATTCTGTAATCGGTTCTGGTGTTATTATTGAGCCGGGTGCTGTGGTAAGAGATTCCATTATTATGCAGGATTCTGTGATCGGTGCGGGTGCCGTGGTGGAAAAGGCCATTGTGGCAGAGGATGTTAAGGTAGGAAAAGGAGCGCATCTGGGGGTCGGAGAGTATGCTGCCAGTAAATATGATCCGAAGGTATACCAGTTTGATCTGGTGACAGTGGGTGAGCATTCTGTGATTCCCGAGGGAGTCAAAATCGGAAAGAATACAGCAATTTCAGGTGTGACAACAGCAGAGGACTACCAGGACGGCAGGCTTGAAAGCGGCGGTTACATAGTAAAGGCAGGTGGAAACGTATGAGAGCAATCGGTATTGTTTTAGCAGGCGGCAACAGCAAGCGTATGCGGGAGCTTTCCAGAAGAAGAGCCATTGCGGCAATGCCAATCGCGGGAAGTTTTCGGAGCGTGGATTTTGCGTTGAGCAATATGAGCAACTCCCATATACAGAGCGTTGCGGTTTTGACGCAGTATAATTCCCGCTCTTTGAATGAACATTTAAGTTCTTCCAAATGGTGGGACTTCGGAAGAAAACAGGGAGGCATGTATGTGTTTACCCCAACCATCACTGCGGAACACAGTGACTGGTACCGGGGAACCGCGGATGCTCTCTACCAGAACCTTGACTTTTTGAAGAAAAGCCATGAACCGTATGTGGTAATCGCAGCCGGTGACGGAGTTTATAAACTTGATTATAATAAGGTGCTGGAGTACCATATTGAGAAAAAGGCGGATATCACAATTGTATGTAAAGATATGCCGGCCGATGTGGATGTAACCAGATTCGGTATCGTAAAGACCAACACAGACGGAAGAATTCTGGAATTTGAAGAAAAGCCCATGATTGCGGATTCCACCACTATTTCCTGCGGTATTTACGTGATCCGCCGCCGTCAGCTTATTGAGATGATTGAGCGCTGTGCAAATGAAGACCGCTATGATTTTGTACAGGATATACTGGTACGATATAAAAATCTGAAACGGATTTATGCCTATAAACTGGAATCCTATTGGAGTAATATTGCTTCTGTGAAGTCCTATTACCAGACAAATATGGATTTCTTAAAACCGGAGGTCCGTAATTACTTCTATAAAGAGTATCCGGACATTTATTCTAAGGTGGATGATCTGCCTCCGGCTAAATATAATCCCGGAGCTGCTGTCAAAAACAGCCTTGTTTCCAGTGGCTGCATTTTAAATGGCACTGTTGAAAATTCCGTACTGTTTAAAAAGGTTTATATTGGGAACAACTGTGTGATTAAGAACTCGATTATTCTGAATGACGTTTACATTGGGGACAATACGGTCATTGAGAATTGCATTGTGGAAAGCCGTGATACCATCCGTGCCAACACCACATATATCGGGCAGCCTGACGACATAAAAATTGTTGTCGAAAAGAACGAGAGATATACATTATAAAGATTCATAATAGGGCTGTATGAATCGGGGAGGTTATTTATGCAGGTAACAGATGTACGTGTGAGAAAGATTGAAAAAGAGGGAAAAATGAAGGCAATTGTTTCCATTACATTGGATAATGAATTTGTAATTCATGATATCAAGGTAATTGAAGGGGAAAAAGGGCTGTTCATTGCGATGCCAAGCAGGAAAGCCGCCGACGGGGAATATCGCGATATCGCCCATCCAATCAATTCCAGCACCCGCGATATGATTCAGAATGTGATTCTCAATAAATATGAAACTACAACGCTGGAAGCGGCGCAGGAAGAATAGGAAACAGGAAGGAGTTACAACATTATGCCGAGATTACAAGACAAAACAGCGATTGTTACAGGCTCTACCAGTGGCATTGGCCTGGGTACTGCGAAGTTATTTGCGAAGGAAGGCGCAAAAGTAGTTGTATGTGGACGCAGAAAGGAAAACGGGGAGGCAGTTGTCCGTGAAATCCGGGAAGCCGGCGGAGAGGCATTCTATCAGTTTGTGGATTTAACGAAGGAAGACACAATTGAAGAGCTGTTTAAGGCGACCGAAGAAAAATACGGAAGGATTGACATTCTGATCAATAATGCTTCCAATGTGGGCTTACCGGATGGAAGAGTTGATGAAGTCAGCATGAAGATGTTTGATGATATTATTGAGACAGACCTCCGGGGTACCTTTTATATGATTAAAACCGTGCTTCCGTATATGACAAAAAATCATAGCGGCAGTATCGTGAATATCGGTTCCATGGCTTCTCTGGGAGGAGATCTGGGGGCAACTGCCTATGCATGTGCAAAGAGCGGCGTTGATATGTTAACCCAGCATGTAGCGCTGCAGTATGGGAAGCAGGGAATCCGCTGTAACTGTGTCAGACCGGGTTTGATTGTAACTCCGCAGAATGAACCGCACATTCCGGACGCAGTAAAGAAAATTTTCTTGAATAATATTTGTGTGGAACGTTATGGACGTCCGGAAGATATCGGCTATTTGTGCCTGTATCTGGCCAGTGATGAGGCTTCCTATGTAACGGGCCAGTGCATGACCGTTGATGGAGGAATGAATACGCACGTTCCTACCGTCGGTGAATTTAAGAATTTAGGCGCAAGAACCTGGTAAAAAATGAAAACTGCCTCCCCTGCTATGCTGACAGCATATTACAGAGGAGGCAGTTTTTAGTAATAGTTCAGGAACGCACTGCGGCGGAAAGGAAGATGCCGCTGTTGCGATTCCGCCACATAAAGAATCCTGCCCCGCAGGATTCTTTATGCAACAGGAAAATACAGATGGTAAAAGGCTCCGTGCAAAGGCGGCTTCAGGTTTCCGATTTCTACCCTGCCACCAAGATAATCCATTCCGGACCATACAAAAGAAAGGCCTATTCCGAAGCCGTCCCGCCTGCCCTGATAGAATCGTTCAAATACGTGAGGAAGATCTTCTTCCATGAACCCGGGGCCGTCGTCCTCCACATGGATTACGGCCCATGTGCGTTCTGATTCCAGACGAACAAGAACCTGCTGTTTTGCATACCGGATGCAGTTGGAAATTACATTTTGGACAATACGACTCAGAAGTTCCGGATCTGTGCAAATGGTTAAATTTTCTGCTTCCGTTTCCAGCCTGAGCTGACATTCTCCAGCCATTCCCTTCAGTGCGTCCAGTCGCTCCTCGAGAAATTCCTCCAGAACGATTTCCACCAGGTGAAGCGGCAGCTCCTGATTATCCATTTTCGTCAGCGTCAGAATACTTTCCACCAGATTTTTCATGCGTATGCTTTCCGTCATGATGATCCCGGCAGCTGTCGGCGGATCTTTCATTATGCCGCACTGAATCCCCTGCGCGTAGCCTATAATGGAAGCCAGCGGCGTTCTTAAATCGTGGGATACATTTTGGAAAAAACGCTCCTTCGCTTCCTGACTTTGCCGGATTCCGGCTTCCAGCTGATTATAAGTTTTTTTGAGAGTCTCCAGTTCAGAAAGGGAATATGTCTCCTCAATTTGAAAAGTTTTGCCAGATTCCGAAGATTGAACCAGCTGGCAGAACTTTTTTAGCGGGCGTGATATGCTTCCGGCAGCAAGCCACACAAGGACAGCAGCCAGACAAACGGCAACCGCTGTAATACCGGCTAAAAGCTTTCCCATATAGCTCCACATCAGGGACATATTCGGCATTTGAGCCAGCGCCACAAAATATTTTGAACGTACATTTTGCTTCGTGCTCAATGCTGTAACATGGACATGCCAGCAGCTTCCATCAATATTAAAGGTTTCCTTTAAGCTTTCAGCATCATTATTTCTTATCAGGAGATCCACGCATGCCTGCCTGAGAGCTTCAGGAATGGTCTCTTCTTCCGTCGCCTGAGGATAGACCTGTTTGAATTTTGAACTAAAGACGAACAGCTTGCCGGTGAGCTCCCCTGTTTTCATGCGGGCTTTCACATATTGCAGCAATTCTTTGGAATATTCCCGCTCCTCTTCTCTGGTCAATGGCTCCGAAACTGTTTCGTAGACAGCTCTTTTCCCCTCTTCTACCATTTTAATGATTTCGGAGGTATACTTTTCAGCGGTATAAGCGGCATACCGTTCCGAGGTGGCAGAAAAAGCGATCCATACTCCTGCTGACAGAAACAGAATAACGCTCAGAACCGGCCAGAAGATTCTTGTCTGCATGCATCGTCCCATGGCGGCCCTCCTAGATACTCTT
>CANRXD010000062.1 GCA_947643685.1 uncultured Clostridium sp.
TACTAAAAAATTAAAGGAGCGTTTCCATGAATTATTCCATGATTTTTTACATCATTGGCTGGATTCTCAATGTGGAAGCGGCTCTTATGATCCCTTCCGTTGTTGTAGCCGCCATCTATCAGGAAAAAAGCGGTCTGGCCTTTGTGGCTGTCATCGCCTTCTGTCTGGTTCCTGGTTTTCTTTTGAAGAACCATCCTCCCCGCAATAAAGTCTTTTATGCGAAGGAGGGAGCTGTAACGGTTGCCTTAAGCTGGATTATCATGAGCCTCATGGGGGCCCTGCCTTTTGTATTATCCGGCACCATTCCAAATATTGTGGATGCCATGTTCGAAACGGTATCCGGCTTCACCACCACCGGCGCCAGTATTCTGACGGCCATTGAAGGGCTGCCTTACTGTATCCTTTTCTGGCGGAGCTTTACTCACTGGATCGGAGGTATGGGAGTTCTGGTTTTTCTGCTTTGCCTTCTCCCTCTTACGGGAGGCGGATATCATATGAACTTAATGAAGGCAGAAAGTCCGGGGCCCTCCGTAAGCAAACTGGTTCCCAAAGTACAGGCCACAGCCAAAATCCTGTATGGTCTTTACCTTTTTCTTTCCGTTGTAGAGTTTGTGCTCCTGATAGCAGGAAAAATGCCGGTCTTTGATGCCCTCTGCACGACTTTCGGAACTGCCGGTACCGGAGGCTTTGGCATAAAAAATGACAGCATCGGCGGATATTCTACTTACCTTCAGGCTGTCATTACTGTCTTCATGATTCTGTTTGGAGTCAATTTTAATGTATACTATCTTATTTATTTAAAGAAACCGAAGGAAATCCTTCACTGTGAGGAAGCAAAATGGTATCTGATTATCATAGCTGCCTCCACCCTGATTATCACCGGATTCATCCGGAATTCTTTTTCAACAATTGCCATGGCATTCCACCATGCGGCGTTTCAGGTGGGTTCCATCATCACCACCACCGGCTTTGCCACCGTGGATTTTAATCTGTGGCCGACCATACCCAAAACCATTCTGGTGCTCCTTATGTTTATTGGAGCCTGCGCCGGAAGTACCGGTGGCGGAATGAAGGTATCCCGTGTTGTTCTTTTGTTCCGTGCCTTTAAATGTGAACTTTCCCGGTATCTTCATCCGCAGATTGTGAAAAAGGTCTATCTGGACGGGCGTGTGGTCGAACATGAGGTACTGCGGTCTGTTTATATGTTTTTAATCGCCTATGTTCTGATTTTTGCCGGCTCCACCCTGTTAATCGGTGTGGACAATTATGATCTGACCACGAACTTTACAGCTGTGGCCGCCACTCTGAATAACATCGGACCCGGCCTTGAGCTGGTGGGACCCACTCAAAATTTTGCCCTTTATTCAGGTTTTTCCAAGCTGGTGCTGATTTTTGACATGCTGGCAGGACGTCTGGAGATCTTCCCCATTCTCCTCCTCTTCACAAAGACCACATGGAAAAAATTCTAGTCAGAACCTTTTTCCAAAAATAGCTTGAAATCCTGCCAACAACAATTTACAATGTAATTGATCTTTACTTGTGACTGTAAGATACAAAACAGTTACATTTAATTGAGCACTCTTAATTTCAGATTGGAGGAACACAATGAATTGTGCCAGAAAAATTACAGATTCTTTATACTGGGTCGGTGTCAATGACAGAAAAATTGCCCTGTTTGAAAATGTATATCCGGTTCCCAGGGGAGTGTCTTACAACTCCTATTTATTAACAGACGAGAAATGTGCCTTGTTTGACACCGCTGATGCTGCATTTACTCACCATTTTTTAGAAAATATCCGTGGGGTTTTAAACAGCCGTCCCCTCGATTATCTGATTGTGAATCACATGGAGCCGGACCATTGCGCTTCCATTATTGACATCGTAAACTGCTATCCCGATGTTAAAATCGTCTGCACAGCCAAAGCTGCCGGTATCATGAAGCAGTTCTTTGACTTTGATGTGGACAAACATGTAATTTCCGTAAAGGAAGGAGATACCCTTTCTCTCGGTTCCCATGAGCTTACCTTTGTGATGGCTCCCATGGTACACTGGCCGGAGGTTATGGTATCCTATGAAAAGACAGAAAAGATTCTGTTTTCTGCCGATGCATTCGGTTCTTTCGGCGCCATTGACGGGAACCTCTTCGCCGATGAAATTGATTATGAAAGTGTATGGCTTCCGGAAGCCAGGAGATACTATACCAATATTGTCGGAAAATTCGGCATGCAGGTACAGGCTTTACTAAAGAAAGCTTCCGGCCTGGATATTTCCATGATATGTCCGCTCCACAGCCTTGTGTGGAGAAAGAATATTCCGTGGCTCCTTGACAAATATTCAAAGTGGAGCTCCTATGAGCCGGAAGAAAAATCCGTGGTGCTGGCTTACGCTTCCGTTTATGGCCACACGGAAAACGCCGTGGATATCCTGGCCGCGAAGCTGGCCGAAAAAGGAGTTACCAACCTTTCCGTTTATGATGTTTCTAAAACCCATCCGTCCTATATTATTGCCGATGCGTTCCGCTGCTCCAACCTGGTGTTCGCGTCCATTACCTATAATAATGGAATTTTCTGCAATATGGACACTCTGCTGCACCAGCTTGCGGCCCACAATCTTCAGAACCGTACCGTCGCTTTTATGGAAAACGGTACATGGGCCCCGGTATCCGGAAAGCATATGCGGGAAGCCCTTTCCTCTTTAAAGGACATCCGGGTCCTGGAAGAAAGCGTTACGATTAAATCTTCCTTAAAAGACGATCAGGAGGCTTCCATTTCTGCTATGGCTGATTCCATTTACCAGTCTTTAATCGGGTAGGGAAGATGCATCTTCCCCTGCCCGCTCCGGGCGCCTGTCAGCTCTGCTGACATATTTCTTTTTGACACCCGTGTGCATGATAAGAGGCCAAAGCCCTTTGCCCCTGGTATCATATTCTGGGAAATGGATCAAATATATCATATCTCTTAAATAAAGGAGGACAACAAAATGAAAAAATATGAATGTGAGGTTTGCGGTTACGTTTATGACGAGGCTGCCGGCGATCCCGACAACGGAATCGAACCGGGCACCAAGTGGGAAGACCTGCCTGAGGACTGGGTATGCCCCTTATGCTCCGTCGGCAAAGATCAGTTTAAAGAAATTTAATAAAGGGAAAAGGAATTATTACTATGGTGAATCAAGCAAATCAGAAAACACTTCAGATGATTGCAGATTTTTCCAACGCAAAAGGACCGTCCGGCTTTGAAGATGAGACGGTCCTCGCTGCCAGAAAGCATATTGGCAGCGGTTTTGATGTGGAAGAAGATTGTCTGAGAAATTTTTATATGTATCGGAAAAATAACACCGGAAACAAACCTGTATTCATGCTGGACGCCCACAGCGACGAGGTAGGCTTCATGGTTCATTCCATCCGTCCCAACGGAACGCTTCGTTTCGTTGCCCTGGGCGGCTGGAACGTGGGTTCCTTAGCCTCCTCCAAAGTCCTGGTCCGCAATGCGGAGGGTAACTGGCTTCCCGGCATTATCGCCGCCAAGCCGGTTCATTTCATGAGCGCTTCTGAAAAATCCTCCTCTGGCGCCGCCGATATTTCTGCCCTTTCCATTGATATCGGGGCAGTGAACGCCCGGGACGCTGAGGAAAACTTTAAAATCCGCATTGGTGAACCTGTGGCCCCTGATGTGACCATGGAATACGACGAACAGCATGATCTTATGTTCGGAAAGGCTTTCGACTGCCGGATTGGCTGTGCCGCCCTCATTGAGACTCGTCACCGCCTCCAGGACGAAAATCTGGATGTGGATCTGGTGGGAGTTCTCTCTTCCCAGGAAGAAATCGGAGAGCGGGGAATCCATGTGGCTGTAAACCGTGTAAAACCGCAGATTGCCATCTGCTTTGAGGGCTGCCCTGCGGATGATACCTTTACAGAGCCCTATGCGGTTCAGACCGCCTTTAAAAAAGGTCCTATGCTCCGCTATATGGATAAATCCATCATCTGCAGCCCCAGATACCAGCGTTATTCTCTGGACCTGGCTGAGACCTTAAACATTCCGGCCCAGGCATCCGTTCGGGAGGGCGGCGGCAACAACGGTGCCATCATTCACACCTCCCTGGATGGAATTCCAACGATTGTTATCGGAGTTCCGGTCCGTTACATTCATTCGGTTCACGGAATCGCCTCTTACTATGATTTTGAGGCCACCGTCCGTCTGGCTGTGGAAATTGTAAAATCCATGAACGAAGGTATTATTAAAGGTTTTTAATTCAGGGGAGGGGGGTTTTATGAAATATTCCATCGTATTCAGCAGTATGACAGGAAATACAGCCGCCCTTGCGGACCGGTTACATACTCTGCTTCCGGAAGAATCCTGCGTTTATTTCGGAGAAACGTCCAGGGAGGCCCTGGATGCAGATGTGGTTTTCGTCGGCTTCTGGACCGACAAAGGAAGCTGTGACTCCAAAACCCGCGTATTCTTAAAAAAGCTCAACGACAAAACCGTTGTCCTTTTTGGAACCGCCGGCCTGGGTTCCGCTCCCGGGTATTTTGAAGAAATCCTGAAGGCGGCTGCGGCCGATGTTCCGGTCAGCAACACTGTGATTCCCGGTTTCATGTGTCAGGGAAAAATGTCTCCGGAGGCCAAAGCAAAATTTGAAGCACATCTGGCCTCCAACCCTGATGATGCTGCCGTAAAAAAGATGCTGGCAGAGTATGATATTGCTGCCTGTCATCCCAACGAGGAGGATTTCAAGGCTCTGGATGCCTGGAGCCAGGCGTTTGTTTAACATTTCCCGTGATACATAAGACGAGGCTGCTGCAAAATAGCAAATATCCACAATATATAGTTCGAAAATCCGGCGGATTTCAACTATATGTTGTGGAAAATGTAAACTTTGCGGCAACCTCATCCGTTTTTTTCATGTCTCTGTTTATTTCACAAACTGTACCAAAATGCCTCCCAGCGTCAGCATAAGGGCCCCGCAGGATCTTGTGACGATCTGTGCAAAAGGAAGCAGCTCCATGCGGTGGGCACTGCTTAACACAGCAACATTTCCTGAGCCGCCCATGTTGGTGGTGCACATTCCGGCTGCAATGGCAGATTCCAGGGGATAAAAACCCACAAATTTCCCCAAAACTGCCGCTGTCACCGTAATGACTGCAACAACAGCCACCACAGCCACCAGATAAAGCAGTGTCATGGTCTTTAAAATCGTATTCAGGTCAATCAATGTGAATCCGATTCCCGTGAGGGCCGCAGCTGTCCAGCTGTGGATGGCAAACTGTCCCCATTCTCTGGCCGCATCTTCCAGTTCTTCAGACATAACTCCCGTACCCTTAACCGCCACCACGGCAATGATCATCCAGGCATAGGTGGGAATGACATTCACACAACGATGCAGAAGCGCTCCCAGCTGGTAGAAAGAAAAGGCAATAATCATACCTGTACAAAGAAGAGAAAAAGAGGGCTTCATGGGAGGTGTCTTTTTCACCGGCTTACCGTCATTCACCAGCATCCCGTTTCCTGTAAGCTTTGGATGCTTCCTCCCAAAGTTATTTAAAAGGCCTCCAAATACAATGGCCGCACAGTTTCCAAGCACCGTCGCAGGCGCCATTTTTGTAAGAACCGCTGAGGCGTCTGTCTGAAGGGCCTGGGAATATATGCCGGATAAAGGCACCGTTCCCGCCGTCATGCCTCCGCTGGTCATTGGAATCCCAAGATAAAGAATCCCGTTAAAAAAACCGTCTCCCAGAAAGATTCCAAAAAGCCCGGAGGTCAGAATTCCGGCGAACAGAGAAATCAGGGCCACCGGGAGCAGCTTCACTGTGGCTCTGAGAAGAAGGCTTCTGTCAATATTGAAAAGACTTCCTGTGATCAGAGCCGCAATATAGAAAATCAGGAATCCGCTCTCATTGACAAAATAATCCATGGTCTCAAAGGTCTGTTCCGGAATCCATCCCAGGGCCTGTATCAGAGCAGCTCCAAGAATGCAGATCACAGAACCGCCCAGATACGTTTTCACCACAGGAATCGTATTCCCAATGGTATTTAACCCTTCCCCAATCACCATCAGCACCAGGAACGCAGGCACCAGGCTTTTGGGAATACACCCTGTGTATATGCACACGACTGTCACCAGAAAAACAATTCCGTACAGATACAGGGGAAGCCCCAGTATTTTTATGTCATATTTCTTCTCCATCATCCATTCCTCCAGACGGGCCTTTTCACTTTAAAAATAACCATTCAGCCCCCCTCCCCTGAACTGTCACTTTTAAAAGCTCCTCAAAGCATCGCTTCCATCATCCGTTGTCTTTTCTAAATGCTTTACGATTACATCATAGCCCGCCTTATCACTTACCTGCACATGGACCCGGTCTCCCACCTTATGTCCTAAAAGAGCCTTTCCCAGGGGGGACTCGGAGCTTATGAGGTTCTTTAAGGAATTTCCCCGGACTGTGGTTACAATTTTATAGGTTTCTGTCTCATCGTCATCCTCGAAATACACATCCACCGTATTATACAGGCCGATTTCATCCTCTCCGGACTCATCGGAAACCACCTTTGCGGTCTTTATCATCCTCTCCAGATATCTGATGCGGCTTTCATTCTTGTTCTTGTCCTTTTTCGCCGCGTAATATTCAAAATTCTCACTGAGGTCCCCCTGGGCTCTGGCCTCCTTCACGGCTTCAATGGCCTCCTTACGGACCACCAGCTTTCTATACTCAATTTCCTCCTCCATTTTCTTTATATCATTTTTCGTAAGTTCGTTATACATGTCATACCTCCCGCTTTCTTATTTCCTTATCTTAATACGAAAAATGCAGAAAATCAACCCGGCAATTTTGCTGTTCTGCCCATGCAAAAACACAACATTACCGTTCACGGGGCAGGGAAACCAGACGAAAACAGACGTCAGGCTTGCCTGCAAGGCAGTTTTCATCCGCTTTTCCACATCGGGTGGACGCCAGATGAACTGTTACCTATAAATGTGACTTCATCACAGAATGATTTCCTTTTTTCCTGTAAAATCCCCTGTAAGAATAGCAAAAGGAGATTACTATGATAAAAAGAAAAGCCGTTGTCAGCATTCAGGAATGCGTCGCCTGCGGATGCTGTATGAAAATTTGCCCGCGAAACGCAATTACCATCCCCAGTGGCATCCATGCGCTCATCAACAGGGAATTATGTGTTGGATGCGGAAAATGTGTAAAAGAATGCCCGGCAGGCATTATCTCATTGGAGGTGACTGAAAAATGAAAAAGAGGTGGTATGATTACCTTTGGATTGTCTCCCTTACCTATCTGATCCTGGGATTTTTCAATATCCTTTTTGCGTGGCTTGGCCTCTTCTGCTTTTTTATCCCGATTTTCATAGCAGTTATAAAGGGCAACAAAGCCTACTGCAACAAATACTGCGGCAGAGGACAGCTGCTTTCCCTGGTCGGCGGCAGGTTCGGGCTGTCCAGAAAAAAGGATATGCCAAAATGGATGAAGTCAAACTATTTCCGATATGGTTTTTTAATCTTCTTCTTTGTAATGTTTTTCCTCATGCTGTGGAACACCTGGCTGGTATTCTCCGGTGTAAAAAGCCTTGGAACTGCCGTAACACTGTTGTGGACATTCAAACTCCCATGGCACTGGGCCTATCACGGCACCCTGTTCTCAGACGGCATAGCCCAGTTTGCTTTCGGCTTTTACAGTGTAATGCTTACCTCCACCATATTGGGATTCCTTACCATGATTTTATTCAAGCCCCGGTCCTGGTGCGTGTACTGCCCCATGGGAACCATGACGCAGCTTATATGCAAAGCAAAACATGTGAC
This sequence comes from uncultured Clostridium sp., assembly GCA_947643685.1. Lineage (GTDB taxonomy): Bacteria > Bacillota > Clostridia > Lachnospirales > Lachnospiraceae > CANRXD01. Next base: position 7,813 of record CANRXD010000062.1, read on the forward strand.
CACATCACAGCAACAGGAAAGAAAATATGATACTCTGCCGTCAGACAAAAAGAAAGGAAGGTATTGATTATGTCCGTACTTATTGTAAACAAAGATAACTTTAGTTCTGTCATAGCCAGCACAAAGCCTGTGCTG
>CANRXD010000063.1 GCA_947643685.1 uncultured Clostridium sp.
ACAATGGCAGCCAGATTAATCCCCTTTATTTTGTAAAGAAGAAAGCCGCCAATGCAAAGCAAAAGTCCCTGTCCGGCATCTCCGAACATGAAGCCAAAAAAGATCGAGTAGGTTATGGCAATCAGCAGAGTCGGGTCAAATTCTCCATATGCCGGAAGGCCATACATCTTTACAAACATTTCGAAAGGCTTTAAAAGAGGAGGATTTTTAAGCTTCGTAGGGGGAATGCTGGTCATATGTTCCTTCTCTTCTTCAATAACAAAAAAGGTGTTGGGATCTGAATGCAGCTGTTTTTGAAGTTTTGAGGCTTCCCCGGAGGCCATCCAGCCGCAGAGAATGTAAAAGGGGTGTTCCTTTTCATTGGTAAGAGCTGCATGGCGCCGTATATTGAAGTTGGTGTAATAGGATTCCAGGACAGCAACAGCCGTTTTGAGGTCTGCCTGACAGCTCAGGAAATATTTATTCTCCTCTTCCTCAAGAGTTTCGTACAGAACCTTGTTTTCCAACAACTCCTTTTGAAGCCGTTCGGCTTCTTCCTTTGGGGTTCCGCTGTATTCATCGGGAAGGAAAATCTGCTCAAATTGAAGGGAGGAGAAAGCAGCATCGATTCGGTCAGAAGCAGCCTCCGGTACAAAATAGAGCAGAGAAATAAAATGTTCTGTTTCATGACATTTGCACAGAATCGTATCCTCAGAAGCTTCCGCAAAGCTTTCAAGCCGCGGATATAATCCCTTTTGAATCCGGCCGAAACGGTATTTTACATGCTTAAACTGAAGGATGGCAGGGATATTGAAATCCAGTCCTTCAAAAAGATGAACCCGCTCATAGGAAGCATGAAGGGCCTTCACCTTTTCGTTCAGTTCGTCTTTTTCCTTCTCATATTCTTGTATATTCTCATCGGTTTCCTCCAAAAATGCGGAAGCGGCATCGATGGTCATGTATGACTCTGAAGAGGCAAATGGAATTTTTTTGGAATATAGATTTTCGCACCGGGCCAGGAGCTTTTTTCCTTTTTCATATGGCTCCCGGTATGGATTGGTTCCGGGAAAGGAAACCAGCTTGGATGCGGATTTCAATTCTGTGAGCGCATCCTCCAGATGGATTTCATAGTTGGATAAGATCTCATTGACCATGTGGTCGAAATCTTCCTTTGGTCCGGAAATACTGATGAAATTCATTGGCTCAATCACGGGCAATACCCCCTTTCTAACTTTCTGCCAGGCAGGAGAGAATTTCCTTCCCGCCCAGATTATAACGGATTCCCTCTATGACAGTGATAAGCTTCCGTATTTCCTCTTCTTTGAAATAGAAATAAGTGATTATAATTGCTGCCGAATATGGATTTTTTCTCCCGGATGCCTGGTAAACGGCATCCAGCAGGGAGCGAAATAAAAGCTTAAACGTTTTGTTTTCTCCAGGTATCCTGTTTCCGTAGCGGGTAGTTTTCAGAACCCGGAGAAATTGATCCAGAGAGTCTGCGGCGGCCATTTCCCGTATCTGGCTTTTCCTCAACCGGTAATAAACGGGAATCAGAAAATCCAGGATGGCGTTTTCGGATAAATGGTAATGCTGTTTTGCCCGGGACAGCCATTCCAGATTTAAAAGATCGATTTTCTCTCCAATGCATTCCCTTACAACATTCAGATCTCTGGATGTAAGAGTCTTTTCAAGGTTTCCCCAAAGGCGAATGAAGTATAGGATATCCAGGGCCGATTCATAATCGAACAGGGAGGAAATTCCCTGGTCATATAAATTTTTTAAAGGTTCATAGTAATCGGAGCCCTTTAACTTGTCTACAAATTCTCCGATGGAGACACATTCGGCAAGTCCCATAAGGTCCAGTTTGGAATGACAGTGGAAAAAATCCTCAAAAATACTTAAATCCAGTTCAGATCTTCTGTTGGAGGCGGCATCCCGAAGACATTTTTTCATAATATCAATTTCAAAATGCATGAAATAGAGATCCAGAAATTTCCGCTGCTTCATGGATGCAAAGCGATACAGGGAGGAGTAGTCCCGGTATAAAGAAAGCCAGAGAAGCTGCTCGATTTTTGCCCGACGCATGTTCGCGGCGTCGGCATTCAGAAACACCTGTCCATAAGACGGATGGTTTTTTAAAATTTCTGCTGCCTCAGGCAGGCTTTCTAAAAAAGCCAGCCGGGAAAAGTCCTCTTGTGTGAGAAGACGGCTTCGCATGGCGCTTATTTTAGCGGCAATGGCGCTGTATGTCATCAGGCTTCCCATAGGCTACACCTCAACCATGGCCTGAAACAGCTGATTCACATAGTCTTCATGGTGGGCTTTATAATGGTGTTCCAGACGGGCAACAGCTTCGGAAGCATCCTGCTCCTGGGCAGACAGCCTGGCATTCATATCCTGCTCCATATGAGAGCGCAGGGCATTCAGCTTTTGTTCGGTTTCCGCTGCTAAATTTTCACTGAAATTTTTGGAGCGCTCCTCATATTCCGCTTCCAGGGCTTTTTTTCTGGCCGTGCCATCAGCGATGATTTTATTGGATTTCTCCTCAATTTGGGAGAGTGTTTTGATGATTGTATTCATGTGTCGTTGCTCCTTTTTTAATCCCATTTGATATAATATAGCTTGTTTTTTATTCATTTCAAATATATAATATTTATGTTACTATAATGTTGAAGTTATAAAGAAAAGATAACTGTTCAGGATGGATCAAAATGAAGTACAGAGGGATTTTTATCCCTTAGCCTGGTCTGTCCCATGGTCAGCGCAGTAGCGATGCAGATCTGCCAGACAGTTATAAACAAAAACAGGATACAGGTATACAATATGGAATTATTGCAGTTTCGTTATTTTCTGGAGGCCGCACGTTATGGAAATCTGACCAGGGCGGCAGAGGAGCTTCACATTGCACAGCCGGCTCTTTCTCAGTCCATCAAACGGCTGGAAGGCGAGCTGGGGGTGAAGCTGTTTGACCGTAAGAATCACCATATTTATCTCAACGAACAGGGAAAACTTTTGGAAAAGCGACTGTTTCCTATCATGGAATCCATTGATAATTTAAAGGATGAACTCTGGGAATCGGTTTATTCGTCCAAACAAACGATTTACCTGAATTTTTTTGCTGCATCTCCCTTTATTACAAACTGTATTATCGCTTACCGGGGGCAGCATCCGGATGTGAAATTCCAGGTGTCCCAACTGGAAATGACGGATTCATGCGATATACATATTGATTCCCGTGCTGCCGTCCGAAAGGCGGCTCCCGAAGAAAAAACGATGCTGCCGGAGGGGGCAATCCGGCAGGAAGTATTGAATGAACAGATTTTTCTTGCTGTTCCGGTGAATTCTCCGCTGGCAGAAAAAAAATTTGTAGATTTGAGAGAGCTTCGGGAAGAGGGGTATATCAGACTTGGCCATGGGTGGCAGCTCCGCAGTATTTGCGATGACTTTTTTCGTCAGGCCGGGGTGAGGCCGCAGATGATCTTTGAGAGCAACAGCCCGGAATCAATAAGAAACCTGATTGCCGCAGGCCTGGGAATTGGTTTTTGGCCGGAGAAATCCTGGGGAGGGATGCCGGGGTCCAGGGTGGTGCTGATTCCAATTCGATATCCGGTTTGCCAGAGGGATGTGCTGGTGACAGAATTTGAACAGGCAAAGGAAAAACCTGTGGTGGAAGACTTCCTTAATTATATGTGTGAATATTTTAGAGAAGAAGATCCTGACCGGAAACATACAATTTAAACTTCCGGTCAGGATCTTTTTGCAATTTTTATTCTGTGGTCAGGTATTCTTTTGAAACGTAAGCTTCCTGGCCATTATATTGGATAATTGCCCAGGAATCGTCATAGTCGCCTGTGTAGTTGACAGTTACACCGGGATCCAGCTTGCCAATTCGGTCGGTATCCGTAGACGGTCCCTTACGGACGTTTAAGGTGGTTGTAGTTTTATAAACAACGGCTTCAATTGAAGTCTCAGTGGGTACTTCTGCAGTGGTTTGCAAAGCTTCTGTGGTTTCTGCGGTGGTTTGCGGAGCTTCCGTGGTTTCGTTGGTGGGAGTCTTTTTCGGTGTAAACATTATAATTACGCAGATCAGAACAAGGATAAGTGCCGCGGGGATTAAAAGCTTTAACAGATCGCTGCTGTTCAGGCCGTTCTTCTCTCTTTTTTTCCGGCTCCGGTTGGGCTGATTTGCCGCTGATTTTCGTATTCTGGGTGGCTTCTTGTCTGCATCGGCAAAGGAATAAATTTCCTGAGACAGAACATGATAGGCCTGATTGGCATTAGAAGCACTGTTGTCTCCGTCCTTTGATGCCTTATTTCCGATGGAAAGAATTTGAAGGTAATGTTCCGCAGTGGTTTTGGAAATCCATCCTCCATTGTAAAGCTCACGAATCATGGTTTCTGTGGGGCCCTGTACAATTCCTGCTTTATCACATTGCAGTTTCACCATAAATTCCATAGCCTGACGGGCTTTAGTTATGGAGAGATTATATTTTTTCTGTCCCATCAGCCGTTCTGTTTCCTGAACATACCTTTGTATTTTTTCCCAGCCTTCGGGGTTATCCATTTTTGCCATACGTATTCCTCCATTTTTATCGTTATTTAGTCCAATATACTATGAAAGTCCCGGACGGCAGCCGTGAATGAGCCATGCTTGCATGAGCGAATACACGGATATCGGACGGGCAAGCCGGTATGAGTAAGGAGGGCGAGAGCCCGGATTACGAATACCGGCGGCGATTGCGGGAGTGCGAAGCACGGAGCAATCGGCTTTCATGTATGGTGATGCCAGCGTGAGCAGGCATGTCCGTTTACTGTAAAATAGTAACAGTTCAGATGCCCTCTGAACTGTTACGGTATACGGCCATTTAAAATCGCTCTGTGATGGCCGTATGCCCGTGACCACTGCGTTTTTGTACGGTCAGTGTGGTGAATGCCCTTGCTTTGCTGGGGCAGGTTCCGCACAGACTTGTCTGAACTGTTACATTAAATATTCACTCACTATCTTCATTATAATAGAAGAAATGAAATTTTGCATCAACATTTTGTGAACTTTTATGAAACTTTTCCGTTTTTTTGAAAAAATATCAGATGAAAAATGGAATCTTGCAAATTCAGAATGAAAATGATAGAATGTAAAAGGTAGTAGTCCAGGCCGGCTTGCGCGCCCATTGTTTACGGTACTGAAAACGCATCGGCCGCGGGTACCGGGATGATCAGGAGGAACCAATATGAGATTACGCCATATTAAGGGCGCAGAAGAGCAGATCGCAGAAAGCCCATATGTGGTCCAGAATCCGAAGAATTTAAAGGGAAAATGGCATGTGCTTTTTGGAAATGGTAATCCCATTCACATTGAGATAGGAATGGGAAAAGGTAAATTTATCATGGAGCTGGCAGCAAAAAATCCGGATGTCAATTATGTGGGGATTGAGCGGTATTCCAGTGTACTGCTGCGGGGACTCCAGAAGCGGAAGGAAATGGAACTGTCCAATATCTATTTTATGCGGTTGGATGCTCTGGAATTGGAGGAGGTGTTCGCGCCTTCTGAGGTAGACCGAATTTACCTGAATTTTTCTGATCCCTGGCCTAAGGATCGTCATGCGAAGCGGCGTCTGACCTCAGATCGCTTTCTGGATGTCTATGATAAAGTCCTCAAAATGGATGGAATCATCGAATTTAAAACAGATAATCAGGATTTATTTCGCTACTCTCTGGAATCTATTCCTGAGGCAGGGTGGAAGGTGAGGGAATATACGTATGATTTGCACCACAGTTCTATGGCAGTGGGGAATGTTATGACGGAGTACGAAATGAAATTTTGCTCTGAGGGAAAGCCAATCTGTAAGCTGACGGCATTTCGGGGGGCATAAAAAGGGCATATGCTGCATATAGTAGAATAACCATAGCATGCAATAAGGTGCCTTATGGACATGAAAACCAGAATTTTAAGAAGTTTGTCACAGGCTACCTGTGATAAAACTGAGTTGAATCAGACCATTTTGAAATTTAAAAAACGTTTTGATGAGGCAAATGCCGCCATTGGCGGAAAGAAGAAAAAATAGGAGATACAAAATATGGAAAAAGTGTTTACAAGTGCGAATTTTGATGCAGAAGTACTGGGCTCGTCCATGCCGGTTCTGGTGGATTTTTTTGCTGTCTGGTGCGGTCCCTGTAAAATGATGGCTCCGGCTATTGAAAAGCTGGCTGAAGAGTATGAGGGAAAAGCCGTGGTAGGAAAGCTGGATGTGGATGAAAGCATGGATATTGCAGGCAGATATGGTGTTATGAACATTCCCACACTGATTATTTTCAAAAATGGAGAGATTGTTTCTAAGTTTGTGGGTCTTCAGAATAAAAATGAGTTAAAGAAGGCGTTGGATGCGGCACTCTAAACCGCAGAAAAAACCAGTTGTAGCAGTTCAGCCTTGCATCTTCTTGCCCGCGTATCGCGGACAAGAAGCTTGTGACGTCCGCCTTATGAAGACTCCGTGTAAAAAATGTTTACGAAAACAAGCTTTCGACACGTTTTTTACCCGGAATCTTCGCAAGGCTGAACTGTTACATTTTTTTCAAAAAAGCAAAAAAAGGTGTTGACTTTTTGGAATGTATGTCATATAATAATGGACGTGTTAAGGAAATAGTATAAAAAACAAAAAATTAGCGCCTTTAGCTCAGTTGGTAGAGCAGTAGACTCTTAATCTATTTGTCCGGGGTTCGAGCCCCCGAAGGCGCACGGGAAAGTGCTGATTTTGCAGACATAGTTGTTGCGGGGTCGGTGCTTTTTTTGTGTCCGGAAAGCGGAAAGCCAAAATCTATTTGTCTAAGGAAGATGATGGAGGAAAGAGGCCGTGCCCTGGCGCACGGCCCCTCCTGTATTAATAGGACTTCCGGAAAAAGATGGGATCCAGACGGTAAATATCTGTTCTTAAAATCTGGTTCTGGGAAGCCAGATGCAGGTAATTCCTTGTGACCGTATAATCGTAATGCCCAAGTAAAATCCGCAAAGATTCCAGGTTCCCGCCGCCCATGATGTAGGATGTTGCAAAGGTATGACGCAAAAGATGAGGATGAATCCTCTCAATCCCTGTCTCCCTCCTGATGCAGAGAAACAGGGAACGGAGAACCGAATAGCTGATGCCGGCGCCGCCGTTCTTACTGGAAAAGAGGCGGCCGGCCGGATGGCACATCTTGATATATTCCTGAAGCATGGAAGCCAGGGGCGGGCACATGATCACAATCCTGGACTTATTTCCCTTGCTTCTGTTGACGGCGATGGCTCCGGAGGTGAAAAGGAGGTCTTTCGGAGAAAGGTTTATGACCTCACAGGCCCTGAGGCCGGCATCCAGCATCAGATGGACAATACAGAGATTCCTCAGGCCAAGCGGGGTTTTGCGGTCAAAAAGACTGTCAATAAGAACAACCTCCGAATCCAGAAGAGGGATGATCTGGTCACTGTCTCCGCGGGGAAGCCGCAGCCCTTTTGTAAAACGAATAGCAGTATATTCGTTGTCGTGAAGAAAGTTAAAGAATGCCTTAACCGCCCGCATATAAGAATTTACGGTATTCGACTTTATATGGCCGGAGACATCCATGGAATCGTAAAGAGGATGGCTGTCATACCGGGACTTGGAACGCAGCCATACGACATACTGCACAAGGATATCCCTGGGAAGGTCATTTACAGGGATGTGATCGGCGCGGTCATTTAAAATCTTTTCGGCATACTGCACAAAATAGAACACATTCCGCCTGTAATAAATCAATGTACTGGAAGACCAGTATACGCTGCCGTTCTGGAGGAAACAATCATACGCCTGCTTCAGTAGGGCAATCGCAAAGTCATAAATAGTAATACAGGCATTGAAAAATAAGGATTTT
>CANRXD010000064.1 GCA_947643685.1 uncultured Clostridium sp.
AGCACCAATGATCTGGCCATGATCCGGTATGCCTGTAATTCGGTTATTATGGGAAAACATGACAGGGAGCTGGAGCCGTATGCATCTTTTATTACAAAAAATGTAGAGGATGATGGAATTGCTTATGCCTTTGAGGCTTTGAGCATCATCTGACAAAAAGTGACCGTTCAGCTCTCCTGTGAACGGTTACACGGCGGCGAATCATGTCGAAACTTGCGTCCGATTTTACTTTCTTTTTCCGGCAAAATGTATTATAAAATAATGGAGGGACAAGTGAATATATTGGGGAGAAGGGGGCAAGACGATGGGAAACGACGAACGCATTGCCGCTCTGGAAGAAGAAAATCAAAGGCTCAGAAATGATAACGAGAAGCTGTTACAGATCATTGCTCAGATGAAAGTGACTCTGAACCGTCTGGTGGATCGTTACATAATGGAGAACAGATAGAAATAAAATGACTTCTGCCTGGTAAGGGCAGAAGCCATTGTTTTTTTGCAAAAGAGGTGTGCGGCTTATTTTACAATTCCGCTGGTATCAACAACCCATACTTTTCCGTTGGAATCCTTGATATCTTTATGACCGCGTCCGAGATCCGGCTTTTCAGAGGAAGTGGAGGAAGAAGATGCTTTCTGAATGTTGCCGGTGGTGTTTACAAGGTAGGTGGTGCCGTCTAAGTCAATGGGGGCATATCTTAAATCAGAGGCAGCCTCCTGGCGTTTTCCATACTTGTAAAGCACGCCATCGCGGATTCCGTGGTAACCCTGGCCCTTTTTATCGCCTTCGGTGTGGAAGAACCAGCTTTCTGTTTCCCCGGTGTTTTCGTTATAAATACTCTGCTTTCCTGTTTTCATGACACCGTCATTATCGAAATAGAAGTTGGCAATTTCACCGTCGCCGATGTTTACCACCTGACGTCCGGTCTGCATTTCTCCCAGCTCGTTGAAAGCATATTTCTTTGCACTGATGGTGAAGAGCTCATTTCCTTTGGTGCCGGAGTAATAAGCTTTTCCGGCTTTAAAGAAGAACGTGTAGGTTTCATCCATGTTGTGGATTCCCTCAATTCCTTCGATGATGCGCCACCCTTCTGCTCTCTTTCCGTCGTTGCTGGCTCCGTAATACTGGTAATCGGCAATGGATGCGGCTTTGGCATCGCTGTCAGATGCTGTATTCGGCATTTCCACCCATCCGGTCTGCATCTTTCCGTCTACAAAGGTATAATAGCTGCCGTCGATTTTCTTATCGTACTGGGTTCCCACCATCTTTCCGTCAGAGTTAAAGTAATACCAGCCCTCAGAAGCCCCCGGATTGGAGGCATTTTCCTCCAGTTTTACCCATCCGGTTTTCATGGCGCCGTTTTGCTCATGCAGATAGTAGGTGGAGCCGTCAATGACTGTCTTTCCTGTCAGCATGTGGCCGGACTCATCGAAATAGTACCATTTATCGTCCAGCTTCATCCACTTGGAAACTACGGACTTTCCGTCCTTGCCGAAGTAGTACCAGTAAGAAGAGGGAACTTCCGGAGAATCCATGTCTTCCTCGTTTCTAAGCTCTATCCACTGGTTTTTCACCATTTTTCCGTCCTTGCCCACATAATAATCTTCAATCTTCTGGTTGGTTACGGCCAGGCCGTTTTCCCCAAGATAATACCAGTCTTCTCCGTTCTTTCTCCAGGAGTCTGTGGTGAGGTAACCGTCTTCATCGTAATATACAAAAGAACCGTCTTCCTCCACCCAGCCATAGGAAGCTGCATAGGCATCCCGGATTCCGCCCTGACCAGATACCCCTGGAATCATGGCCATAAATGCAGCGGCAGACAGGACTGCAAGTAAACGTGTCTGTTTTTTCATAATTGTTTCTCTCCTTTTTCTGGTGCGCGTCTGACCGCGCGGTCTGTTGTTGTCTTACGGGCTGATTATAGCAGGATGCAACAGAGAAAATCCAGTGCAGGTTGCTGGCAGAAATGCCAGTCCGTGACAGAAACCGGACACCCCTTACATGAACCGCTGGACGCGGATGGAAGGATGTGTTAAAATACACTATATTGAAATTGCGCCAACGCGCCGGAGAGGAGTAAACGATTATGAGAATGAAAGTGTCGGACTACATCGCCAGAAAGCTTGTGGAAACAGGCATTTCCGATGTATTCATGGTTACCGGAGGGGGAGCTATGCACCTGGATGATGGCCTGGGACATGAGCCGGGTCTTCACTGTATCTTCAACCACCATGAGCAGGCGTGTGCCATTGCAGCAGAATGCTATGCGAGAATCCATAATAAAATTGCGGCTGTCTGTGTGACCACAGGTCCCGGCGGAACCAATGCGATCACAGGCGTGGTAGGAGGCTGGCTGGATTCCATTCCCATGCTGATTCTTTCCGGACAGGTCCGCTATGACACCACAGCCAGAAGCACCGGCCTGGGAATCCGTGCCCTGGGCGATCAGGAATTTGAAATTACCAAAGCCATTGACTGCATGACCAAGTACAGTGAGATGGTTCTTGACCCCTTGAGAATCCGTTTCTGCCTGGAAAAGGCTTTATATCTGGCACAGGTGGGAAGACCGGGCCCCTGCTGGCTGGATATCCCGTTAAATGTACAGGGCGCGTATGTGGAGACCGATGAGCTCATGGGCTTTGATAAAAACGATTATGAGGCCGGCGGCACCGGCTGGTCGGTTCACGGAAGCGGCTGTGACGGCTGCGGCCTCTGTTCCATGAAGACCGTAGAAGGACAGTTTGCGAAGATCCCGGAAGATGAGGCAGGAAAGGGAGAAAAAAGAGAACTTCTTGCGCCGTCCGTATCCCTGGATCTGGCAAGGGAAATTCTAAAGAAGATCAGGGAGGCCAAACGTCCGGTAATCAATGCGGGAAACGGAATCCGTATTGGAAAGGCATATGATGTGTTTGCCAGGGTGGTGGAAATGTTAGGAATCCCGGTGGTGACCGGATGGAACAGCCTGGATTGTATGTATGATTCCCATCCTCTCTATGTGGGCCGCGCGGGCCATATGGGAGACCGTGCCGGAAACTTTGCGGTTCAGAACTGTGATGTTCTGCTGTCCCTTGGAAGCCGTCTCTCCATTCGCCAGGTGGGCTACAACTATCCTACATGGGCCAGAGAGGCATACGTGATTTATAACGATATTGACGCGGAAGAACTGAAGAAGCCGACGGTTCATGTGGACATGCCGGTTCATGCCGATGTGAAGGATTTGCTGGAAAAACTCCAGATGGTTCTGGAAGTGGAAGAGGTCGAAAAAGGCGGCGGTCCAAAAGATCCAAAGGCCCTGGAACAATGGGTGAAACACTGTCAGCAGTGGAAGGAAAAATACCCTGTGGTGCAGAAAAAGCATTATGAGGCAGGTAAGGATAAGCCTGCAAACGTTTATGCGGCCATCAAGGAAATAAGCAAAAGACTGGAGGAGGACCAGATCACCGTGGTTGGAAACGGCTCTGCCTGCGTGGTGGGCGGACATGCCTATGAGATCAAGAAGGGCCAGAGATTCATAAGCAACTCGGCCATAGCCTCCATGGGGTATGACCTTCCGGCCGCTATCGGCGCCTGTGTGGCGGATCATACGAAAGATATTATTCTGGTGACCGGAGACGGAAGCATCCAGATGAATCTTCAGGAGCTGCAGACCATTATTCACCATAAGATGCCCATAAAGATTTTCCTCATCAACAACGATGGCTACCACTCCATCCGCCAGACGCAGAAAGCCCATTTCGGCGAACCACTGGTGGGAATTGGAGGGGACAGCGGAGATTTAAGCTTCCCATCCATGGAAAAACTTGCGTGGGCCTATGGCTATCCGTATGTTGCCGCCCATCATAACGATGAGCTGGGTGACGCTGTGGAGCAGACGCTGGCAATGGAGGGACCGGTGATCTGTGAGATTTTTGTGGATACAGAGCAGAAGTTCGAGCCGAAGGCAGAAGCAAAAATGCTGGCGGACGGAACCATGGTATCCGTACCGCTGGAGGACTTGGCTCCTTTCCTTTCTGATGAGGAGCTGGCTGAAAATATGATTGTGCCTATGGTAAAAAATCAGTAAGTGAGGAAGAGAATGCGTATTGTGGTCACAGGAGCCACCAGCTTTGTGGGGGCGGAAACCGTAAAAGAACTGTTAAAAAGAGACCATGAGGTTTTTGCAGTGGTACGTCCGGGATCTCCAAAGCTTTCTGCTCTGGAAAATTCCAATGAGGAAGCCCTGAAAAACGGGAACCTTCACATTCTGGAAAATGATCTGGCATCTCCGTGGAAACTTGCGGAGAAAATAAAAGGAACCTGCGATGTGTTCTGCCATTTTGGCTGGGGCGGTTCCGGAAGCGGGGCCCGCACTGATGAGGCCCTTCAGGATAAAAATAAAAGCGACTCTTTAAATACCATACGGACGGCGAAAGACCTGGGATGCCGGAAATTTTTGTTTTCCGGCTCCCAGGCAGAATACGGGATGCACAGCAGTCTCATGACAGAAGAGACGGAATGTGCGCCCCGTTCCCTTTATGGGGAGGCTAAGCTTTGCATGCGCTATGAAGGCGAGAACCTCTGTAAGGAGCTGGGGCTTTCTTATATTCATGTCCGGATTTTCAGCGTTTACGGCCCGGGAGATCATCCGTGGACTTTGGTGGAATCCTGCCTGGATGCCTTTACAAACGGCAGGGAAATGAGACTGGGGGGCTGTACCCAAAAGTGGAATTTCCTTTATATCTCCGATCTGGCCCGGGCCATTTGTGCCCTGGCGGAAACAAAAGAAGAAACGCTTAAGACGCTGGAAAATCCTGTTTTTAATCTGGCAGGAAATGACACCAGGGTTTTGCGGGAGTTTGTGGAGGAAATCCACATGCTTTGTAAAGGCCGGGGAACCTGCGCTTATGGGGTGCGGGCGGAAAACGCCGAGGGAGCCGTTAATTTAATTCCGGATATTGGGAAAATCTGCCGTGTTACAGGCTGGAAACCGGAAACAGACTTTAAAACGGGAATAATAAAGACTCTGGAAGCACGATAAATATTGACAAATAAGAATTTTTGGATACAATGATAAAAGTTAATAACAGTTCAGGGTGGGATCTGAATTGCTATGACAGTTAAGAAAAAGAAAGTGACAAAGGAAAGATGAAGAAGATCAGTGTATTGATTCCGTGCTACAATGAAGAGGAAAACGTGGTTCCCATCAGTGAGGCGGTCATTGACATCATTACCAGAGAGCTTCCTGAATACGATTACGAGCTTGTTTTCATTGACAACGACTCCTCAGATAATACAAGGCCGCTGCTGCGGGGACTCTGTGAAGGCAATCCGAAGATTAAGGCAATTTTGAACGCCAGAAACTTCGGGCAGTTCAATTCGCCCTATTATGGTATTCTGCAGGTGACCGGAGACTGTGTAATTTCCATGGTAGCCGATTTCCAGGATCCGGTGGAACTGATTCCCAGATATGTCCGCGAATGGGAAAAGGGGTATAAAATTGTAATCGGAATCAAGACCAGCAGCCGAGAAAACCCCGTTATGTACTGGCTAAGAAGCTGTTACTATAAACTGATCCGCAAGCTGTCCGATGTGGAGCAGATTGAGCACTTTACCGGTTCCGGTCTCTATGACCGGCAGTTTATCGAAGTATTGAGAAACTTAAACGATCCGACACCGTTTCTTCGCGGCATTGTGGCTGAACTGGGCTTTAAGCGGAAGGAAATTCCCTATGAGCAGCCAAAGCGCCGTGCCGGGAAAACCCACAATAATTTTTACCGCCTGTATGACGCTGCCATGCTGAGCTTTACCTCTTATACGAAAGCGGGCCTGCGTCTGGCTACCTTTTTCGGTGCGCTTTGTTCCGGCGCCAGTGTTTTTGTGGCCTTTGTCTATCTGATTATGAAGCTGATGTACTGGGACCGGTTTCCGGCAGGAATGGCGCCGCTTCTGATCGGCATGTGCTTTTTAGGTTCCGTTCAGATTTTTTTTATCGGACTTGTGGGTGAATATATTATGAGCATCAACGCCCGTGTCATGCACCGTCCCCTTGTAATTGAGGAAGAACGGCTGAATTTTGATACGGATTCCAAAGTGGAAGATAATTCCGGGTAGTAATCATGAGATACAGTGTAGATGTGGTGCGAATCAGGGAAAATTCCATACAGCTAAACGGCTGGGCCATCGGAAAAACGCCGGAGACGAAGATATCCTACCGGGTGGAAGACAAAAATCACAGACCCATAGATCATAAATACGTGTCCACCAGACGTGATGATGTGAGTCAGATTTATTTTAAAAAGACGGTGGACCGGGACCTGGGCTTTGATATTCAGTTTCCTTATGAACGAGGAGAGGATTATTACCTGGTGATTTGCGGAGACGGAAGAAAGATCCGCATAAAATACAACGAAGACCTGATTGCCAAACGCTCCAGTGTGGCCCATAAAAGGAAACAGAAAATTAAGGACTTAATGAACATGGAAACGGTCCATGTGGCATGGGACTTTTTTAAGGAAAATGGCTTAAAGGCCCTGATATTAAAATCGAAGCATAAAATACAGGGGCTTGATAATGATTACGATTATGCAGAATGGTGGAATCTCACGAAACCCACAGAGGAAGAACTAAAGGCCCAGAGAGAGGCGGTTTTTCCGGAAATGCCTGAATTTTCCATCGTAATTCCGGTGTTTAAGACTCCGGAAAAATATTTAAAGGAGATGCTGGATTCCATTCTGGATCAGACCTATAAAAACTGGGAATTGTGTATTGCGGACGGAAGCCCTGAGGGGCAGAGTGTGGAGCGGATTCTGAAAAAATACGCTGAGAAAGATCAGAGAATCCGTTACAGGGTTCTTGGGAAAAATCTGGGAATTGCCGGAAATACCAACGCCGCCATGGAAATGGCAGAAGGGGATTTTATTGTTCTGGCAGATCATGACGACAGGATGACACCCAATGCCCTTTATGAGTTTGCGAAGGCCATCAATGAGAATCCGGGTGTGGATGTTTTGTATTCTGATGAGGACAAGCTGGACATGGACGGCGGCGCCCTTTTTGACCCGCACTTTAAACCGGATTTTAACCCGGATCTTCTGACCAGTGTAAATTATATCTGCCATCTGCTGGCGGTGAAGCGGGTTCTGGTTTCCTGGGCCGGGGGATTTAAGGAAGAGTATGACGGAGCCCAGGATTATGATTTTATTTTCCGGTGCACGGAGCAGGCGAAGAAAATCTGCCATGTTCCCAAAGTATTGTACCACTGGCGCTGCCATCAGGATTCCACGGCCAGCAATCCGGAGAGTAAACTGTATGCCTTTGAGGCAGGCTCCCGTGCCATCATGGCCCACTATGAACGCATGGGAATCCGGGCGGAAAAAGTGGAGAAGGGCGTGGATTATGGCATTTATCATACAAAATTTGTCATTGAAGGGAATCCTCTGGTGTCAGTGATCATTCCCAACAAAGACCACACCGGGGATCTGGACCAGTGTATCCGCCCCATGATTACTAAAGGGACCTATAAAAATCTGGAATTTGTCGTGGTGGAGAACAACAGCGCCAATCCGGAGACCTTTTCTTACTATGAAAAAATACAGAAAGAATTCCCAAATGTCCGTGTAGTGCGCTGGGAGCGGGAATTCAATTATGCCGCCATCAATAACTTTGGCGTTGGCTTTGCAAAGGGCGAATATCTGCTGTTTTTAAATAACGATGTGGAGATGATTGCCGAAAATTTTGTGGAGGAGATGCTGGGTTTTGGCCAGAGGGACGATGTGGGATGTGTGGGTGCCAGACTTCTTTATGAAGACGACACCATCCAGCATGCCGGTGTTGTGGTCGGCTTTGGCGGGATTGCCGGCCATACTTTTATTGGTCTTCACAA
>CANRXD010000065.1 GCA_947643685.1 uncultured Clostridium sp.
CGCACCAGAAAGCTGTATGCGAACAGTCCCAGCACAATGGATGGAATTCCGGAAATACACTGGATTACCAGGTGAAGGAGCTGTTCCACCTTTTTGTTCCTGCAGTAAAAAACCAGATAGAGAGCCGAGGCCAGCGCCGGGATCCCTCCAAGGACCACGGCTGTCCCTGTAAAGAAGAGGCTGCCTATGATAGCCGGAAAAATTCCTCCCTCTTCTCCCAGTACAAGTCCCTTAGGAGCTTCTGTAAGGAATTCCACACTGACGGTTCCGGCTCCGCGGTAAAACACATATCCGAACAGGAACAGAATCACCGCACAGACCAGTCCAAAACTCACATATGCCCAGAACTTTGTGAGTCCTGCAATCCATTTCATATGATTTCCCTCCTACTCCTGCACGATCCGGCTGCGAATCAGATTGATGGTGATATTAATAAGAAACAAAAGAACCATTAACACCAGTCCAGCACCATAGAGGGCATGGTAATGGGTGCTGCCATAGACCGCCGTTCCCATTTCCAGAGCAATAACAGAAGCAATGCTCTCACTTTTTCCAAGGAGCCTTGGGAATAAGTTGGAGTTTCCCATGACCATCATCACCGCCATGGTCTCCCCCATGGCACGGCCTATGGCCAGAATCATGGACAATAAGATATTTTTAAAGGATGCCGGAAGAATCATGGTGGCCACTGCATACCATCTGGAGATTCCAAGGGCATCGGCCGCCGCTTCGTACTTTTCCCGCTCCTTTAAGATCGTTTCGCTGCAGGAAGCCACCAGAAAGGGAAGCAGCATCACGGCCAGTAAAATTCCCGCCGCCAGCACGCAGGAGCCGGTATGTACCCCTGCTTTTAAGAAAATTTTTACCAGGACGGAAAGGCCGATGAATCCGTAAATAACCGAAGGAATTCCCGCCAGAAGATCCACAAAGGGATAAAGGATTCCCCGCATCCGGTCCGTGGCCACGCAGGATAAAAATACGGACGCGCCTACCCCAACCCCCACAGCCAGAACCATGGCCGTAAAAGACACATAGACGGTCGCTGCAATAAAATTAAAAATGCCAAAGGAAACGCTCCCGGTATAGGCAATGGGCATCCACCGGGTTCCCAGAAGAAATTCCCCCACACTGACCTCAGAAAACAGAGGCAGGGCTTCCTTTACAATAAAATAAATGACGAATCCCAGCGTAAGGACCGCCAGAGCCGTTAAAATGTAGATGACAAGAGAAAATAAAAGATTGAGTTTTCGTCTCATAAGCTGCCGCCCCATCATACAAACACTGCCATTGCACGGAAAGCAATGGCAGTCAGTTTTAGTTTTTAGTTTGCCGGAGTGAAGGCCGGGATATATCCGTTGGCCTCTGTTACATCATAACCAACCTGAGAGAAAATGTAATCTACAAATGCCTGTTCAGATTCTGTTAATTTTTCTCCCGTTACAAACATAACCGGACGCTGGATCTTATATACATCTCCTACAATGTTTTCAACCGTTGCTTCCACGCCGTCTACCTTCATGGCCTGTAAAACCTGGCCGTTGGCGTTTGCCTTGTTGTATGCGCCAAAACCTGCATAGCCAATGCCCCATTTATCGTTTGCGATATTGGTGGCAAGCTCGGTCATGGATGCGGACTGGGTAGCCGCTGCTGTTACTTCGCTGTCACCCATCACAGATTTCTGGAATACTTCATATGCGCCGCCGGATAAATCTCTGATGTAAACATTGATGGCCTCCGCCGGAAGGGATGCATCTACCTGATCCCAGGTCTCAATCTCGCCTGCAAAGATCTGACGGACCACATCTGTGGTAAGGTCATCCGTTACGCCGCAGATGGGATTTTCCGCATTCACAGAAACAGTTAAGGCATCACGGGCTACGATAAAGGACTGATAATCAGCGCCGAGAGCTTCAATCTCAGAGTCCTTAATATCCCGAGCCAGCATACCGAAATCTGCCGTTTTATCCACAGCTGCGCTTACGCCTACGCCGGAGCCGCCCGGCGCCACATAGATCGAGATATTGTCTGCCGGGAAGGATGCGTCTACCTTGTCCCAGGTTACATATTCCTCTGTGAAAGAGGAAGCCAGAGAGGACAGGATCGGATACAGGGAAGTAGATCCGCAGAAAAGGATGGAAGCCTGGAATTTCTCTTCTTCTGCCTCAGTTGTGGCTTCTTCTGTTGCTGTTTCTGCTGCTACTGTTGTTTCCGCTGCTGTGGTCGCAGTTACCGTGGTCTCGGGAGCAGCCGTCGTTGCAGCCGCACCATTGCTGCCGCATGCAGTTAAAAGTCCCAGAGACAGGACTGCTGCCATCATTTTTGTAAGATTTTTTTTCATTTTCTCTCCTCCAAAATCTTTAGAAAATTATGGTCTTTATGACCTGCGTTCCTAAAGTATAATTCAATACAGCGAAATAATCAAATTGGTTTTTTCAATAAAGCCCCTGTCTTTTTTTATAAAAATCTATGGAATATGTTCTGGTATCAGGAACCTGTCCGTGGTATACTTCCCTTATGCGAAACGTTCCCGGAAGGAGGAAACCTATGAAAATTTCAATTCCCGGATACAGAGAGTTAAACATATCAAACCTGATTCTTGATTATAACGGAACCATCGCCGTGGACGGAGCCATCCCCGATGAGGTGAAAGCAGCTCTCACACGGCTGTCAGAGCTGCTTTCCATTTATGTGCTCACCGCTGACACCCACGGCACTGCAAAAGCCATGTGCCAGGGACTTCCCTTAAAAATTATGACTTTCCCCGGCGATTCGGCCATGGATTCCAAGCTTTCCATTGTCCGCTCCCTGGGTCCGTCCTCCTGTGCCGCCATAGGAAACGGCCGCAATGACTGTCTTATGTGCAAAGAAAGCGCCCTCTCCATCGCAGTCATGGGAGAAGAAGGCGCCTGCTCTGCCCTTGTTGGTTCCACCGATATCTGCACCCGCTCCATTCTGGATGCCTTAGGTCTTTTCGAAAATCCAAAGCGGCTTATCGCTACGCTCAGGGGGTAAAAGGCCGGATTATGAATACCGGCGGCGATTGCGGGAGTGCGAAGCACGGAGCAATCGACTTTCATGCATGGGGATGCCCGCCTATCTTCTGTTTCCATCTTCATCAAAATTCCTGTTCAGAGCCCGTTCCGTAAGGAAAACCGAACCAAGAAGCAAAATCACCTGGACAATACAAAGAAAATTCCCCAATGCCCCCACATTGTCATCACTCTGCCCTCTCACAAAAAGCATGGGAATAATGGTGACAGGAAGCAGAATCCATCCGCAAAGATGCCAGACCCGCCCACAATATTTATGGGCGAATTCCCATGTATCCATGTTTTTCATAGACCGTCTCGTCCGATAGCCGTTAAACATGTTTATTTTTTTCGGTGCCTTTCTCATAAAAATCCTTCCCAGCCCTATCATAAGAAAGGGAACCAGCAGATCCATACTCAGCATAAAAACCCAGAATCCCATAAAATACCGCCTTTCATACATTCCGGTTGTCCATTCTGTTCTATCCTGCAGCACATCTTATATTCATAACAGTTCAGTGGCCTTCTATATTATTCTCAAACGGGGCCGGTGTTATGAGGAAAATCAGATAGCCTTCTTCCTCTGATTTTTCCAAATAACAGCTCCACCCGTCAAAGGTATAATATTCCGACAGTCTGCGTTCTATTTCATCCTCCTGCAATTCTGTTGAAAATGTTATGACAGACAGGCAGTCTACATGATTTCCTGTTCCTGATATATTTCCTGTTTCCGAATATACGTTCAGAATCTTACTGTCCGGAATTTCCTGTTCCAGATTCATCTGCAGACTGACCGTCTGCCGCTTTGTAGCCTGATGATTCATGTACATACCGACAATTTCATATAAGATAAAGCTTACTATACATATGAACGGCAGGAATAAAAGCAGAAGTCCCGTTCTTTTTAACCATTTCATCGCTCGCCTCCACAGATTTGTTCGGATTCCGGCACAGCCTTACTCTGTCTTTTTCCGGAAAACAAAGAAGTAAGGCATCTATTGTTTTTTCCAGACCATAATAAATTCCTTTTCCCCTGTACTCTCCTCCAGATTTTCTGATTGAATCACAAACTGTTCCCTCTGGTAAAAACTGACTGCCCGGGGATTTTTTTGATAAACGCTTAATCTCAAATCCGGCTTAAGCGCTTTCACGCAGTCCAGCAATTGTTTCCCGATCCCCTTTGACTGCATCGCTTCTCTTACAAAAATTCCCGCGATATAATTATCTGTCAGACCGATAAATCCGCCGATTTCATCGGTGCCGTCCTCCTCATATACATAGAGCTCCGCCTTTTTAAGCGCTTCCCTTACCATCTCATAATTGCCCGTCCAATATTCTTTTGGCACAAAGCTATGCGCCCTGATGTTTGTATTGAGCCATATCTGCGAAACGGAAGACAAATCCCTGTCTTTCATTCTTCGTATCATGCTTCCTCCTGTCATGGTTCCATATCCTCGCCGCTGCGGACAGGCATCCTCTGAAAGCTGCCCGCGGCAATGTGGTTTTTACTCTTTGTTCCTAAACTCTGGCGGCCTCCCAGTCCATTCGGAAGAGGAATGTGCCAAGAATCAGGGAACTGAGCGTCCAGGTCAGCGGATATGCCCAGGAAATGGTTCGGAATACCGGAAATACAGAAACAGCCGCCGTCACATAGACAATTCTTATTCCGCACCAGCAAATTAACATTGCCGCCATCGGCACCACGGATTTTCCGCAGCCCCTGAGCGCCCCCGACGCACAGTGGGAAAACGCCAGCAAAAAGAAAAACAGAGTCACTGTTTTCCCGTGAATGATTCCAAACTCAATTGCCTCCGGCGCACTTACAAATAAACGCAGAGCATAAGGGACCAGAAAATAAAGAAGAATCCCGACCAGTTCCGCAAAAATCGCCCCAAAGAAAATTCCCAGAGCCGCGCCCTTTTTCGCTCTGGCATATTTTTTCGCCCCAAGATTCTGACTGACAAAAGTAGGAAGCGCCATAGACATACTCATTATAGGAAGAAATGCGATTCCTTCCACCTTCGAAAACGCCCCGTGGCCGGAAATGGCATAGGCTCCGAAGGCGTTGATATTGGATTGTACCACCAGATTCCCTATGCTGATCACACAGTTCTGGACCCCGGTAGGCACTCCCTGCCTGATCACCTGCTTCATCATGGAAGGGTTAAGCCTCAGATACTTTACCTGAATTTTCATATCTCCCATACCGTGCCCCATCTGGACCAGACAGAGCAACACGCTGATTCCCTGAGCGATTACCGTGGCGAAAGCCGCTCCTCCTGCGCTCCAGTCAAACACGATCACAAAAACCAGATCAAGAATCACATTGACAATGGAGGAAAATATCAGATAATAAAGCGGATGCAGACTGTCCCCCACCGCCCGCATGATTGCCATGCAGGTATTATAGAGAATCGTTTTCATCCACTGCAAAATATACGGCACCAGAAAAAGTCCCAAAATAGTGGAAAGCACTGCCGCAATAAGCCCCATTAAAAAATTTGTGTGAACCGCGGTTTTCACACCCTCCTGGTCCTTTGCTCCAAAATATCTGGAAATCACAACGCCGCCGCCTATGGCAATTCCATTGAACAGTCCAATCACGGCAAAAGTCAGATTCCCCGCCATGCTGACTGCCGCAAACGCGTCATTACTGGCAAAATTTCCCACAACCCAGGCATCCGCCATATTATAAAACTGCTGCAGGAGCTGCCCCAAAAACAATGGAATTGCAAATGCAATCAGCCCACGTGCGATTGAACCTTCCGTTAAATTTTCCTTTTCTTTCATTCTGTAACCCCCGATTTCCTTATTGCTGTCTGCCTGCGATGCTTTTGCTTTCCCTCATTCTGCTCCCCTGTCAATCCTACTATATCTTACCTCAATTGTATATTCTTGGCAACCATAACAGAAGCCAAAAAATTTCCTGTGGCACCGTTGCCGTTCACAGGACACCAAAAAAGGCCCGGAGTCACCGACGATTGTGACCCGGGCCGTTCCGGCTTTCATGTAGCCATTAAGCCTTGTATTTTCAAAATAATTTGTAACCGTTTTGTCTTATAAAGATTCCTTACTTACTTGTTTCCGTCCAGCGTCTGTAAAAATTCGCTAATACTGCTCCGGAAATGTTGTGCCATACAGAAAATATGGCTCCGGGCACTGTTGCCATGGCCAGATCCGGGAAGGCAGTCCCTGCCAGTGAGGTTGCCAGGCCGGAGTTTTGCATTCCGATCTCGATGGAAAGGGCCTTACTCTTTGATGCATTCAGATGAAGCGCTCTTCCAAGTCCCAGGCCGCAGGCATATCCCAGAAGATTATGGAGAATCACCACTACAAATACGATGGCTCCAGTTGTCAGAATCTTTTCCGCATTATGGGATACAACAGAAGCAACAATCAGGCAGATGGCAACCACAGAAACAGATGGCAGCACCTTAACCAGCTTTTGTGTGACTTTTCCAAAAAGCTTATTGATAATAAAGCCCAGAGCGATGGGAATAATTACTACCTTAATGATGGATACAAACATGCTCACGGGATTTACAGTAACTGTGGTTCTCAGAAGCAGATAAGTAATCGCCGGTGTTAAAAAGGGCGCCAGCAGTGTGTTCACACTGGTCATACCAACAGAAAGCGCAACATCACCTCCGGAAAGGTATGTAATAACGTTGCTGGAGGTTCCGCCCGGACAGGTGCCCACAAGTACGACGCCGGCTAAAAGCGCGGGATCCAGCCGGAACACGGTTCCAAGAATCCATGCCAGAAGCGGCATGATCGTAAACTGTGATATGCATCCAATAATCACATCTTTGGGCCGTGTAAACACAAGCTTAAAGTCCTCAAGTTTTAAGGTCAGTCCCATTCCAAACATAACAATCATCAGCAGATAGTTTACCCAGGACGTCTGGATCCAGAGACAGGTACCAGGTACAAACAGTGCAAGCGCTGCGACCGCCAATACAATCACCGCCATGTACTTTCCAAAAAAGTTACTGATTTTTTCCAATGCTTCCATTTTCAATTTTACCTCCTTATATTCAATGAGTACTTTTCAATCAGACATAGGCGGTTGCAGCAAAAGCGGACTTTCCTGCTTTGCCCGTGGCACGCGGGCAAGAAGATGCAAGGCTGAGCTGTTATTATTTCCTTAGCGCGGCATGTGCATCCTTTTGGAGCGTTTTTGTTTCATAGCGAACAAGCTTTCTATGAAATAAAAAAGAGCCCTTCTCTCTTCTTAAGAGACAAAGGCTCAAACCTCTGCGGTACCACTCTTTTTGCCGGAAAACCGGCCCCTCATCTCCGTATCTAACAATACGGAATAGGATAACGGGTATTAACCGTCCAGGCTTACTTGTTAAAATCGTTCAGCCTGAAAGCTCTGAGGGGATCTTCACGGGATACTCCGATTGCCTCGCACCACCCGGCAATTCTCTGTATCTTTGTATTCCTGCTACTTTTCCTCGTCAACACTGTGTCTTATTAAACCGTACTTTACCACGTTCCCTCTGAAATGTCAATAGTTCCATTTCACTTTTTACACTGACTTTTTACACTGACTTTTTACGCAGACGTGCTGCTGCATACAGCCATTTAAAACCGCTTCGAGATTGGTCATATGCCCGTGGCCACTATATTTTTGTACGGTCAGTT
Organism: uncultured Clostridium sp.; assembly: GCA_947643685.1. Taxonomy (GTDB): domain Bacteria; phylum Bacillota; class Clostridia; order Lachnospirales; family Lachnospiraceae; genus CANRXD01. Next base: position 7,680 of record CANRXD010000065.1, read on the forward strand.
ATCTTCCCCCAGCACATACGGAGTCACCTGGTGTACGTAAAAAATTTATTACTCAAACTTCGCACTTGAATAAATGCCTATGCACCTTGAAAATTCAATAAAAACTGGCAATAAAATAGCATGAAACACTCTGTTTTTGGTATAATTGAATTGTTCAGAAACAACA
>CANRXD010000066.1 GCA_947643685.1 uncultured Clostridium sp.
TTATGAAAACAAGTTTTCAACGCTTTTTTCGCTCTAAATCTTCGCATGGCTGAACGGTTACTCTGAAATTAATTGTAACCGTTCAGAGGGTATCTGAACAGCAGCAATTAATGTTCTGCTTTATATTGTTTTAAGGCTCTTGCCAACTGGTCAGGGCATGAGGTGGGGCGGGCGCCGCAGAGAATACCGTCAGTTCTTTTAATAACTTCGTCGATATCCATTCCTTCTACTAATTTTCCAATCCCCTGTAAGTTACCGTTACAGCCGCCTGCGAATTTTACGTTAGTCAGTTTGTTGTCAACCACTTCAAAAGAAATCTCCCGGGAACATGTACCCTGTGTTTTATAAACCATATGAAATCCTCCTTTTATTGTATGGGGCAAACGCCCGTTTTTTATCAGATTGATTATACATATCCATAAGATATCTTGTCAAGTAAGAAGGCCGGAATGGCAAAAAGAAAGTAACTGTTTAGCCGGAAGGCTGAACTGTCACAAAAGAAAGCGGCAGCAGGTGCGAACGGCAGCGGCGGCTGACAGGATACCAGTTGATTTTCTTTCACCTTTTCCGTATAATGGGAACTATCACAGACAAGAAAAATAGCAGGAGGAAAATAGAATGCTGGGTATTATTGGTGCGATGGAAGTGGAAGTGGAAAAGCTCCGGGAAATGATGGTGGCTCCGGAGGTCCGGACAGTGGCCGGAATGAGTTTCTGCCAGGGGACTATTAAAGGAAAAGAGGTAGTAGTGGTACGCTCCGGAGTCGGAAAAGTGAATGCAGGACTCTGCAGCCAGATTCTTGTGGATCGGTATCATGTGGATGGAATTATAAATACGGGAATTGCGGGCTCCCTTAGAAATGAAGTAAATGTAGGGGACATTGTACTCTCTACTACTGCGGTGCAGCATGATATGGATGCGTCTGGTTTTGGTTATCAGATTGGAGAAATCCCCCAGCTGGGAATGAAAGAATTTCCGGCGGATGAACACTTGAGAGCACTGGCAGAAAAATGCTGCCACAGGGCCAACCCTGATATTCAGACTTTTAGCGGACGGGTGGCCAGTGGGGATCAGTTTATTAATGATAAGGAAAAGAAAGTATGGATCCGGGAAAACTTTGATGCGTATTGTACAGAGATGGAGGGAGCTGCCATTGCACAGGCTGCTTATTTGAATCAGATTCCATATTTGGTAGTTCGTGCGATTTCTGATAAAGCGGACGACAGCGCCAATGTGGACTATAAAGAGTTTGAGGCAAAAGCAGTGGAACATTCCGTGCGCTTAATTGTGTCCATGCTGGAAGAAATGTAATAAGACGAAAGTCCGGATGGGAGGTTCCTTTCCGGGCTTTTATTGTTTCTGAACCCCTTAAGAATCGAATTTTCCCGCTATTTGACGAACGATTTTTGGCTTCTTAATCTTCTCAAAAAGTTTCTAAGTGGTTATAATGGGAACCATCATCTGGAACGATCTGGACGAAGAAAGGGGAGCTATTTATGTTACAATTTTTACAGACTGGAAAAATGCTGTATGTTCTTGCAGCCGTATGTGCACTGGGAGTTCTCAGCAAGCTTGTGACAAGCAGCCTCTACAAAAGATTAATTAAAGAAACCGGAAACATGGCATTGACGAAAAATAGGAATCTGAAAGCACTGAAGCAAAAAACAGAAAATATGTTTCTCATCAGTCATGGAATCCGAAACACCGGTGTTTACATAGAAAGGCAGATATATGGATTCCGCTTTATGAAAATGTCCCTGGATAGTTGGGACAACCTTTCCGTGCAGGCAATGATTTTATGCTTTTTGATTGGAGGCGTAGCAGCATTTGCCTCGTACTGGTATCGCTGCGATTCCTATTATATTGTACTTTACGGGACCATAGGAATCCTGTCAGGACTGTTTTTGGTGCTTGTTGATAATGGAGCCAATATTGCAGTGAAGAGGCAGCAGCTTGCGGATTGCCTTGCGGATTATGTGGAAAATTCCCCGCATTTTTATAAGAGTGTGGAGAGATCTTCGGAGAGCACAGAACCAGAAAAGAAAAACAGTTCGGTTATCAAATCGTTGAATCCCAGACTGCGTGATTTTGGAAGAAAAGAAGTAAAAGCAGTGCAGGAGATGGCGGTGGCGGATGAGGATGCGACTCTGACAGAAGGAAAAATGGATGTCAGGGAGCCGGAAGGCCGTTTTCACATAGAAAAGGCAGAAAAAGACACCGGAAAAACAGGGAATGCCCAGACAGAACGGCAGGGCGGCAGATTTTCTGTTTTGTCCAGAAAGAAGGAGGGGGGTGTGGAGGAACAGGCCGGGAAAAATTCAGGCGGCGGGAAGGAAGATGCCGCTCCCAAACGGAAGAATGTCCAAAAAGGAGATGAACTTTCCGGAAATATCGAATATCTGAGAGAGAGCCTGGAACAGATTGCGGCTAGCAGAGAACAGACAAAACGAACGCTGCAGGAAATTCTGGCAACGGAAAAACCGGGAACAGAACGGGCCAGGAAAGAGCTGAAAACAGAGGATTTGAAATTGCTGGGGGAACTTCTGCAGGAATATTTGTAACAGTTCAGCCTTGCGGAGATTCCCAATGAAAAACGTTGAAAGCAAGAAGATGTAAGGCTGAACTGTTATAATTTAAGGAAAAAATTCCGGTCGGCATTGTCAATTGTTTAACCAAGTGATATAATGAAAAGCAATATGAGAGATATCTCACACAAGAAAAGGAGAAGGGATTTATGAGCAAAGAATTATTGTTTGATTATTCCAGGGCGTCAGGTTTTATTCGGGAAGAAGAAATCGCAAATATGAAAAGCTCTGTAATGGGCGCAAAGGAAGTTCTCACGGGAAAAACAGGCGCAGGAAATGATTTCCTTGGATGGATTGATCTGCCGGTTGATTATGATAAAGAAGAGTTTGCAAGAATCAAAAAGGCAGCGGAAAAAATCAAAGGCGATTCTGATGTGCTGGATCTTCCGGGAATCGGCGGTTCCTATCTTGGAGCCAGAGCTGCGATTGAATTCTTGTCTCATAGTTTTTATAATGTCCTGCCGAAAGGTGTGAGAAAAACTCCGGAAATTTATTTTGTCGGAAACAGCATCAGCAGCAAATATATTAAAGATCTTCAGGATGTGCTGGAAGGTAAGGACTTTTCCATCAATATTATTTCCAAATCCGGCACAACCACAGAGCCTGCCATTGCCTTCCGTGTGTTCAAGGAAATGTTAATTAAAAAGTATGGCAGAGAAGAAGCCAATAAGAGAATCTATGCAACAACGGATAAGGCAAGAGGCGCATTGAAGAATCTGGCAAATGAAGAGGGATATGAGTCCTTCGTGGTTCCGGATGATGTGGGAGGACGTTTCTCTGTACTGACGGCTGTTGGACTGCTTCCGATCGCAGTGAGCGGTGCAGATATTGATAAGCTGATGGAGGGTGCCGCTTTTGCGAGAAAGAAAGCTCTGGAAGCGGAGTATGAGGCAAATCCGGCTCTGTTGTATGCGGCTGTCCGCAATATTCTGTTAAGAAAAGGAAAACAGGTTGAAATCGTAGCAAATTATGAGCCGAGCCTTCATTATGTTTCTGAATGGTGGAAACAGCTTTACGGTGAAAGCGAAGGGAAAGACCAGAAAGGGATTCTCCCGGCTGCTGTTGATCTGACAACTGATTTACATTCCATGGGTCAGTTCATCCAGGATGGTGCCCGTATCATGTTTGAGACAGTTCTCAGCGTAGAAGAGTCCCCGGCGGAAATTGTTCTGCAGGAGGAAGAAGTGGATACCGACGGCATGAATTACCTGGCCGGACAAACTGTGGATTTTGTAAACAAGAGCGCCATGAATGGAACGATTCTGGCCCATACAGACGGCAGCGTTCCGAATCTTCTGGTTAAGATTCCGTCTCAGGACGAGTACAGCCTTGGCCAGCTGTTCTATTTCTTTGAGTTTGCCTGCGGCATCAGCGGATATATTCTTGGTGTAAATCCGTTTAACCAGCCAGGGGTTGAGAGCTATAAGAAGAATATGTTTGCACTTCTTGGCAAACCCGGCTACGAAGAAGCAAGAGAGGCTCTGTTAAAGAGATTGTAAATAGAAAAGAGACAGTGCACCGAATTGCCACACCGTGCGCTGTCTCTTTTTTATATGCAGAAAAGACAGGCCTACTCCTCAATTACATGGATTTCCAGATAATCAAAGTCAATAGCTTCAATAAAACTGTCTTTTGTAAAGCGTGTCTTATCATGACGCTTAAAGTCTTTTATATTGGAATCCAGCCAGATGGGCTGGCTCAAATCAAATTTATAACAAATTTCACCCAAAGCCTGAAAGACCATGGATGTGCGGGACATGGAATAGTCGCTGTTGCATACCACAGTATCCTCTAACAGGTGATTATCTTTCCAGATTTTTCCCCACATACGGAACATGGACAGTCTCCTTTCTGCTACGATGTTTTATGGCTGACAGCTCCTGCCGCCGGTGTAAGGTTCTTTTGCGCCATTATATCAGTAAATATCTAAATTTTAAAGAGGCTTTTTGAAGATTTTACCTTGTGCGGCGAGTCAAGTTGTAGTAATCTATACATATTACAAAAGCCAGGAGGACAAAAGATGGCACAGCCTATTACGGATTACGCTGCCTTTTTTGCTGGTGCAAAGCAGGCAGTAGAGGAACTGGAACAGTTGAAACAGCAGGAACGACAGTTGGAGGAGACAGAAAAGCAGCTGGAAAAAACGCTGAAGACGAAACAGCAGACCATTGCCGATACAATTTCCCAGACAGTAAAACAAAGGTCTGACGAAATTTCAAAAAGCTATGATATGGAAATTGGGAAGACCCAGGACCGTTTAAAAAAGGTGAAATCTAAGCGGGAGAAGGCAAAAACCCAGGGGATTAAAGAGCGGATTGCGGAGGATACTCAGGAACTGCTAAAAGAAAATGAGGAATGGAAAGGGCGGATTAAAAATCTGTTCCGTGCCAATCATGTACCGACATTTTGTGCCGGCAGGCTGTATTATTCCCTTTATTTTACACGGGGATTCAAAGAAACCCTGGTTATGCTGGCTGTTCTTCTGATTTTATTTCTTGCTGTACAATGTGGGATTTATTTATTAATTACTGCCCGGAAAACATGGTATCTGATCGGGATTTATGTAGGGGTTATCGGAGTTTTTGGGGGAATTTATGTAAAAATCGGAAATTCCACTAAGATAAAATATATGGATGTGCTGAAGGAAGGAAGGAACATCCATGACAGGATCTGGGCCAATAAAAAACAGATAAAGGCCATTGTCAGATCAATTCGAAAGGATAAAAATGATAATATATATAATCTTCAGAAGTTTGACGATGAGATTGCCCAGCTGAATCAGGATCTGGCACAAACCAACAAAAAGAAGAAGGATGCGTTAAGCACCTTTGAATCTGTGACGAAAACGATTCTTTCAGATGAAATTATGGGAAATAACAAGGCAGAGCTGGAAAAACTGGAGGCGGAACTTTCCGATACGGTGTCACAGCTTAAGAATACGCAGATTGCCGTGAAGGAAAAGGCCCTGTACATTACAGACCATTTTGAGGTGTTTGTTGGTAAAGAATTTATGACCGCAGAAAGGCTGGAGGCCCTGGAAAAAATTATCGCAGAGGGTGCGGCCGGCAATATCAGTGAGGCGGTCTCTGTATTTAAAAGCAGAGAGTACGACAGGTAAAAAATCAGCAGAATACAAAGGAGCAAAAGGTATGAGAAAACAAATGGTGCGGCTTGTTGTCATGACGGCTGCTATGTCAGCATGTATAACCATAAGTGCACTGGCAGCGGGCTGGAAAACAGACAGTTCAGGACGGTGGTATGAAAACAGTGATGGAAGTTATCCGAAAAATCAGTGGCAGTGGATCGACAACGATGGAGACGGAACATCGGAATGCTATTATTTCGATGAAAACGGATATGTCCTGACAAGTGCCACAACCCCGGACGGGTGCGAGGTGAATGGAATCGGCGCATGGGTGAAGGACGGAGAAATCCAGACACAGGCCGGTGGCACAGGTTCCGGCAGTACAGGTTCCGGCAGTACAGACTCCGGCAGTACAGGATGGAATGACTGGAGTGCCTGGGGCGACTGGGGAAGCGGTTATAACAATGATCCGGAGTGGTATGACCATGTGGAGGGTTTAAGCGAAGGAGACCGGGCGGCTTATCATTATGATGCCAAATATTATAAATGGGATTCCAGAACAGAGGAGTACATAGGAAAGGTGCAGGAGCAGTACAGCCGCATTTACGCGAACCCAACAGCGGCAGCGGCTGCCGCGGAAATGGTATGGGTGGATATTCCTGTATGGCGGCTCAGGAATGGCCAGAAGGTGGCAGATACTACAAGAGTACAGGTTTTAAGCTCCATTGCCGACGAAGTGAAGGAGATTTTCACAGAGATTTATAACGGACCGGAGCAGTTCCCTATCAACAGCATTGGCGGTTACGCATGGCGAAGCAATGGTCTGGGAAGCAATCACAGCGCGGGACTGGCCATTGACATTAACCCGGACCAGAATCCCCAGGTGAGGGAAGACGGGACTGTTCTTGTGGGGAATAAATGGGAGCCCGGCGTAAATCCATATTCCATCGGACGGGACAGTGATGTGGTAAAAGCCTTTGGAAAACATGGCTGGGGCTGGGGCGCAGCCTTTAATACAAAAGATTATATGCACTTTGACTGGTAATAGAACGAAGGTCAGAATTGGCGGGACATCTTTGGGGTGCCCCGCTTTTTTTCGTGCTTGGTGGGTACTGTGTTTGGTGGGCACACGTTCTGAGGGGCGATGGTTTTTAAATTGGGACAGAAGATTTTCTTGTATAAATCCATCAGGGACAGCCTATAATAACGTATAGGAAAGGAAAGAAAAGGAAAAAGGAAAAAGAAACGGAGACAAAGACAGGCCATGAGATTTCGGAAACGGGAAATATATTATTATGATACAGTTGCAGGGTTTGAAGCAGAGAAGTTTGCCGGCCGGTTTTTGATGATGTTGCTGGATGAAATGCAGGAGTCCGGAAAAAAAGAAGTTGTTTTTTTATGTATTGGCACCGACAGGTCCACAGGAGACAGTCTGGGACCGTTAATCGGACATAAATTGAAGGAGCAGGGAATCAGAAATGCCAGAGTGTTTGGGACACTGGAAAGCCCGGTTCATGCCATGAACCTGGAGCTCTGTATGGAGGGGCTTCAGAGAAAATTTCCCAATGCTCTGGTAGTGGCGGTTGATGCGTCCGTGGGAAATGTGGAACATGTGGGATTCGTTACTCTGGGACGGGGGCCCCTTAAGCCGGGGTCTGGAGTAAAAAAGGAGCTGAGAGCGGTAGGAGATATTTTCATTACCGGAATTGTGGGGGCTTCCAGAAACGGAGACCCGCTGATGCTGCAGAGTATCCGGCTTTCGGTAGTGATGCGTCTGGCGGACTGTATCAGCCGCAGTATCTGTCTGGGAATGAATCTCATTGGAAGACGTGTCGAAAACTTTTCCGGAGAGCCATCCCCGTTTTGACAGGTTTTGCAAATGGGACATGCTATACTTTCGCTTGAATAAAAAAGAATGGGCCGGCGCGGGCTTACCTGGCCGGCCTGGTGAAAAATATAGCGAGGTGAGATCATGGGAGATTTATATAATCCATTTCCGAAGCTGCCGAAGAATATCCGCCAGATTGGCGACACGGACCAGGTGGTTCGGTTTTATGTGGAGGATTATGTAAACACCTATCTGAAACGGCTGTACCCCGCGGGAAAGCAGACGCTGCGGGTGGGACTTTTACTG
>CANRXD010000067.1 GCA_947643685.1 uncultured Clostridium sp.
CGGATTCCATCAAAAATGATATTACGGAAAATGAAAAGGTCAATCAGATCCTTCTGTATATCAACGAGAACCTGACAGAAGAATTGTCGTTAGATCAACTGGCATCCCGGTTTTATATCAGCAAGTATTACTTAAGCAGGCAGTTTAAACAGTATACAGGCCTCTCCCTCTACCAGTATATAATAAAAAAGAGGCTGATTACGTCGCGCAATCTTTTGCGGAATGGCGTTCCTGTGATGGACGCATGCCTCCGGTGCGGATTCAGCGATTATTCCAATTTCCTGAAAGTGTTTAAGCGGGAATTCGGAAAGAACCCGAGCGAGTATTACAGAAGCTGAAGGGATGGAATAATGTCTGAACATCAAAAGCATATGAACCTCCGAACACGCATTGGCGGAGCCGGTCCGCCGGATGAGTTTCATATGGCACAAAGAAAGAACAGGACAGACACTCCATGTTATTATGAAGCACCTGTCCTGCTCTGTCTGCTTTCTTAAAATATCGCCTTTCTCACATAACTTAAATCTTTCTCTGCCTTACTCTTTTTTACAAAACGGATTTTTTTTGGAGTATGCAACCGCCGCATTATTAAATTCATCAGAACTCATATTGTCAAACCGCTCCCGTTGCCATTTTGTATAGTCAAACTGTTCTCTGTTAATCACAGCTATAAACCTCTCTGTCTCCACTACACCCAGTTTCTCTAATATGCAAAGAATCCCTCTGTTCATAATTTCCTCAGCTTGGGACTTTATTATATCGGTTTTATCAATATCTGTATATTCCGCACTCCTAGGCAGGAAGCCGCCTGCCTTATTTCAGGCAGGCGCTTAAATTTACCGTGCTGTTTTGCAGGTCCTGAAGAATGGAGGATTCTGCAAGATTAATAACTTCACTTTGCCCGCTGACGGACAACGCGGCAATTACCTTTCTATGAGGTCCGTAAACAGGAACCGCAAGGCACGACAGTCCAAGGGTAGATTCCCCGCTGTCCTTCGCAAATCCCCGGAGGCGTATTGTCCTGAATTCTTCCTCCAGCTTTTCTGGATCCGTTATGGTATTGCTTGTCATCGCTGTAAGCGGAACAGAAGTGAGATAAGAACGAATATTCTCTTCTCCGCTGTTTGCCAAAAGCAGCTTGCCGGATGCCATGGCATAGGCCGGCAGAAGAAGTCCGATCTGGGCTGCCATATACACGAAAGGGCCGGCGGAAATTTTCTGAATAATCCGCGTTTGATTGTTATCTAAAATTGTCAGCAGAGTGGTGGCCTGATACTTATCGCTGATTTGCTTCATGAAGGGGCGGGCGGATATGGCCAGTTCATTTCGCTCCTCCACAAGTCTGCCAAAGAAAAGCAGTTTTAATCCGAGCCGGTATTTTTTTGTCTGGTCATTTTTCTGCAGGAATCCTGCATTTGTCAAACTGTTTATCAGGCGGAGCACAGAGGTCTTATCCACATCCATTAAAACGGATAATTCGGAAACGCCGAGCTCTTCACAATCTGCAAAAAAATCCAGCAGATGAAGGGCGCGATTTACAGTCTGATTTGTCTCTTGTTTCAAATCTACAATTCTCCCTTTCCATAATCAAAGGGGCCAAAATGCCTTTTGACCCCCAATATGATGCTATAAATCTTATTTTATAGTAAAGAGGAATAGAAGATGAGCTTTTGAAGGCAGTGGCGGACCGATACGCCCATACCGGTCATCCGTGCGGCTTAACCTCTGTTACCGGTGTCAGTCCCGGAAATTTCCGACGCGGCAAAGAGGGAGCCGGGCTCAGCAGGCTGAGGGCGGAAGGCCTCCTGGAAACCATAATTGCAGGGCATCTTGGCAATGCTCCTGATATTGCTGAGCTGGTGGGAGAGAATAAGGCGGCAGGATATTTGCTTCCCCTTGGCGTTATGATGCATTTACTCCGCGCCGCAGCCGGCAAAAAACCCGGAGTTGTCACGCAGGTGGGGCTGGGGACACATGCAGACCCCAGGAATGAAGGATGCAAAGCCAATAAGAAGGCAGTCCTGCAAAACAGAGAAGTCGTTAAACTGCTTCATATCGGGGAACAGGAATATCTTTATTATCCTTCCTTTCCCATCGATGTGTGCCTGATCCGGGGAACCTATGCAGATGTAAGCGGGAATATCTCCATGACCCACGAAAGCCTGGATGAAGCGCAGTTACAGATGGCGGCTGCCGTACACAATGGCGGCGGTATTGTGATTGTGCAGGTGGAGGACGTTGTTGAGGAGAGAAGCCTGCCTGCCCGCAGCGTACGAATTCCGCGCTCAATGGTGGATTACTATGTAAAGGCGCAGCCCGAGTATCAGAAGCAGTTTTATGCCTCTGAACGTCTCTATCACGGGGAAATGACGGGGGAAATCTGCTGCCCGGCGGAAGCAATCGAAAGTATGCCTCTTAACACAAGGAAGGTAATCGCCAGGAGGGCCGCAAAAGAACTGAAACCCAATTGTCTGATTAATTTGGGCATTGGACTGCCTTCCGGAGTGGGAAATGTTGCCAATGAAGAGGGAGTGGCCCAGGAAATGACGCTTTCCCTGGAGTCGGGCGTGTTTGGCGGCGTGCCGCTTCCGGGGGATGGATTCGGCGGAGCAGTAAATCCGGAATCCATTCTCAGTGCGGCAGATACCTTTGATCTCTATGACGGGGGGATTCTGGACATGACGTTTCTCGGAGCGGCGGAGGTGGATCAGTATGGAAATGTGAACGTTTCAAGATTCGGTACGCGCTGTACAGGTCCCGGCGGATTTATTAACATATCACAGAGTACCTCAAAGGTAATTTTTATGCTGAATTTTACATCCGGTCAGCCGGATATCGCCTGCCAGAAAGGCCAGCTTCAGATTCACCGAGATGGCGGCGGGATGAAGTTTGTAAAAAAGGTTCAGCAGATAACCTTTTCCGGAGATTATGCCCGGAAGAAAAAGCAGAGTGTAACGTATATTACGGAACGGGCAGTCTTTCAATTAACGGAGGAGGGGCTCATGCTGGTGGAAATTGCGCCGGGAACAGACCTTCGGAGAGACATTCTGGATCACATGGAGTTCCTTCCTTTGATTGCAAAAGATTTAAAGACCATGGACAGAAGCATTTTTACCGATGCGAAAATCGGCTTAACACTGCAATAACTTTGCGGGAAAGGGGGAAAGCATGAGGGACAAAATAAAGATATCTGTGGTAAATTTTCGTGTGAAATGGGGAAATACCGATGATAATCTGGCCAGAATTCTTCAAATCACCGAGACAATGGGACAGGCGGGGACAGATATGATTGTGTTTCCGGAGACAGCACTGACGGGCTATGATGATGACCGGGAAGCGGACAGACAAAGAAAAATGCATGTCCGCGCAGCACAGACAGTACCCAGCCCGGCTTCGGACGCTGTGGCGAAGTTATGCCGGAAGTATGGTATGTATGCGGCTTTTGGCCTCTCTGAGAAATGCAAGGACGCTTTATATAACAGCGCGGCGGTCTGCGGGCCGGAAGGTGTCATCGGCGCGGCCAGGAAAATCCACCTTCCCTTTATGGAAGGAAACTGGGCAGATCAGGGAGACAGACCATTTTTATTTGATACGCCCTGGGGGCCGGTTGGGGCTGCCATATGCTACGATGTGTATGCATTTCCAGAGGTGACCCGCTACTGCAGGGCCATGGGAGCAAGGTTAATGTTAAATCTCTCCGCAATCGGCACCCTGGAGAGCGGAGGCGCCGGCGCTTTTGCAGGCAATCTCCCTTTGGCGTATCATGCACAAAATAACAGCATGTTTATTGCTGCTGCCAATTTAACGGGAAGAGATATCACAACATGCTTTATGGGCGGAGCCAGTATTATCGGCCCTTCCGACAAACCGCCGGAGGTCCGCTATTATGCCGGAGATAGTTTTTCTGAACAGTCAGTCCCAAAGGAGTCCGTAGAGACGGCCACGCTGGATCTTTCCATCGCGGATTTGTCCTTCTTAGCCGATGTATTTACGAAAAAGGGCTGGCGGACAGCGAATTATCGCCAGTGGATGGAGAGTGTGGAGAAGAAAGAGGCGGATGCAAATATGGGAAAAGAGGAAGAAAAATGAGAATTGCGGTTTTAGGCGCAGGAGCTATGGGATGCCTTTATGGAGGAAGTTTTGCACAGGCCGGAAATGAGGTTGTTTTTATTGATGTGGTTCAGAAGCAGATTAATACGATCAATACGCAGGGAATTATCCTGACCCGAAATGGAAAACGGTCAGTGATTCGCGCCAGAGCGGGAAGGGCGGAGGATATAAACGGTCCCTTTGATTTTCTTATTCTGTTTACAAAGACAATACATTCTGAGAAAGCACTGGATTCTGTCAAACATCTGCTCACCTCTGACATAATGGTCCTGACGCTGCAGAATGGAATTGGAAACGAGGATATTATTGCAAAGTATGTCCCCAAAGACAGGATTCTGATCGGAATGACAGGGTATCCGGCAGATTTAAAGGAGCCAGGAGTGGTCGAGTCCCAGGGAGACAGCTTTACAAAGCTGATGTGTGCCGGGGAGACAGAAAACACGGCGGCCGCAAAGATTGCAGAGGCCATTACCCTTGCGGGGCTTAACTGCAGTGTGGACAGGCAGGTTTACGCGGCTATCTGGGAGAAAGCCATTTTTAATGCTGCTGTAAACGCGCTGTGTGCGATTACGCGTCTGACGGTTGGACAGATTGCAGACCAGGGCGGAGAGGAGCTGGCCTGTGCAGTGACCAGGGAAGGGGTTCTGGTGGCACATGCCAATGGCATTGACGCCGACGAGAATAAAGTAAGAGATATGCTGCATCATGCGTTTTCAACACATCATGACCATAAGCCGTCCATGCTTCAGGACATTCTCGCAGGAAGGAAGACCGAGGTGTGGTTTATCAACGGAGCGATTGTGAGAGCGGCCAAAGTATGCGGCATGGAGGCTCCGGTCAATGAGACGCTGTTTCGGCTGGTAAAAATGATGGAGGCCGGGTGAAAGAGTTCCAGGCAAATGAAAAGGAGGAAAGATAATGACAAGTGCACAATTGGAATCTTTAATGTTTAGTACGATGCTGCTGGGAGTATTCCTGCTTATTGGAATGTTTATCCGGGCGAAAGTATCCATATTCCGTAAGCTGCTGATACCTGCATCCATAATCGGAGGCGCAGTGGGCCTGATTCTGGGGCCCAGCGTGCTTGGGAAAACCGGGATCAATCTGATTCCCCAGGACTGGGTAAATATCTGGGCCCTGGAACCGGGAATTTTGATTTTACCGCTGTTCTCGTCCCTGCCGCTCTGTAATTTTAAAGATGACCACGACCAGAAAATTTCGGCGATGCCGAAGAGGAAGCTTTACAGTGTTCTGATGACCGGTTTTGTGAAAGGACCGACCTTTGCGCTTCAGATGTTTTTCGGCGTGGGAGTCGCACTTCTCATTCAGGGATTCTTCCCGAACCTGTTCTTCTATCCGGGCTTTGGATGTGAAATGCCCCATGGTTTCAACGGCAGCCATTCCCTGGCAGGCGTGCTTGGCGGCGTTCTGCGGGACGGCGGCCGGGACTACTGGGAAATTGCCCAGGGAGTTGGACTGTGCTATGCCACCATCGGTCTTTTAGGCGGTATCATGCTGGGAATCTTCTTTATCAACAGAGCCATCAAAAACGGAAAAACACAGATCGTTACGGAGAAAACCGCATTCAGCGACAATGTAACATATGGCTATATCAGGCGCGTTTCAGAGCAGGGAAACCTTGGACGCGAGACAACAGAAAGCTCCAATGCCAATACGGTTTCCATTCATCTGGCGCTGGTACTGATTGTTTCATTTATGGGATACAGTCTGCGTGCATACTTTAAATATATGAAGTTTGGATTTCTTTCCGATCTTCCCGCATATATCTGGTCCATTATCATCGGATATGTGGTAAACTATGTGATGAATAAGCTCAGGCTTGGATGGCTGTTTGACAAAAAGGCAAAATCCATCATTACCGGTGTCTGTACCGATTATATTATCCTTTCGGCAATGGCGAGCATCAATATTGACCTGATCGCGTCATATATGGTTCCGATTCTGATTATCAGTGCCGTGGGCTTTGTGGTGACCTATTTTATGACGTTTGTGGCTTTCAGCTTTTTCATGCCGGGAAATTACGCGTTCGAGCGGGCGATTGCCGGATGGGGAACCAATACCGGTTTTGCAGCTACGGAGCTGGCTCTTTTAAATATCGTTGATCCCAACTTTAAGAGTCCCGTTCTGGAGGAACTGAATCTTGGAGGAATCATTTTTAATCTGAAGGATATTATTTTTGTCCCGCTCTACTTAAAGTATATTGTCAGCGGAGAGCCCTATGCGATTCTGATGGTTGCTGCCGTTGAAATCGTAATCATGTATTCTGTCTGCTTCGTCATTCGCGCCCTGGACCGGAAGGAACAGAAAAAGGAAGGCCTGGCAGTAAAATAATATGGACGCCACAGGCTTCTTGTCCGTGGTATGCGGGCAAGAAGATGCAAGATTGAATTGTAACAAAAGAATTAGGAAAGAAGGAATCAAACGATGAAAACACCCAGTGCATTGACGGTGATCGAGTGCAATTACAGGGAAAGCTTCTGGAAAATTGATCTTACGGGTGAACAGCCGGTAATCCATGATCCGATTGAATGCTTCCAACATCGAAGAGATGTGGATTCATACAAACAGAATAAAACATATGAAACCATGGGAGTTCCCGTGGAAATTGAGGAGATTGACTACGAAAATTATAAGCAGTTCCGCCCCAGCGATGGAGTCATGATGAATTACTCGGATCTGGTTTGCCAGGGGATAGAAAAAGGGAATGCGGTCCTGGTCTCTACGGGACTTTGTATGTACGCGCCGGCGATTGTCGGCGGGATCCAGCGGGCAGTTGGTGTGGATAAGAAAATAGGTGTCGTCTGGATTGACGCCCACGCCGACAACCGCATCGCGGAGAAGGCGCCGACCAGTTTTGTGGGAATCCCGCTCTCCACAATCTGCGGCCAGACAAATGAAAGCTGGAGGAAGTCCGCCTGCGGTCTCCAGATTCCGTGTGAAGGCAAAAATGTCCTGGCAAGCGATATCCGGATCTGTGACGAGGAGAGCTTAAGGAACATGGAAAATGTCAACATGGTCCATTTAACGTCGTCGGAGTTTAAGGATAAGAACGCGTGGAAAGCCGCGGTTTATGCACTGGCCGAACGGGTCGATGCAATTTATCTTTCCATAGATATGGATATTCTGCGTAATGAGTTCACTCCGGCCTATATAAAGAGCGTGCCGGGGGGCCATACGGTGGAAGTGGTCATGAACAACGTACGTGAGGTTACAGAAACGGGAAAGGTTTCGGCAGTATCACTGTTTTGCTGCGATTTTGATACCTATGACCGGAATCCGGAACTCGGAGAGCTGACGTACCAGAATGGGGCGCGGATTATCTCAGCTGCCCTGGAAGGCTGGAAGGGAATACCAGACAAATAAGGCAGGAGAGAAAACTTTTATACTGCAAAACCGCGGGAGACCAAAGCCGGTCTTTCCGCGGTTTTTGCAGTTATCTATCTGTCGCCTGACTCATCTCATTCCTTTTCTCTCAGAAGGTTGCAGAGATGGCAATATACTGAAGCAGTACTTTTTAGTATTGTTTCTGAAGGATATCTGCTTTGATACTTCTATGTATAGTGGCACCTGTGTCAGCAGGCATGTCGTTAATTTTGTAACAGTTCAGCCATGC
>CANRXD010000068.1 GCA_947643685.1 uncultured Clostridium sp.
TAATCAGGCTGTCTTCCAGCCTCAGAAGACTCACCAGAAGATGCTCCTGGTCAATTTGCTGATTTCCATATTCATAAGCTAACTTTTCACATCCCTGTACAGCTTCCACCGACTTCTGTGTAAATTTGCTGATATTCATATTCAAGCCTCCTCAGTTCCTATGTGTCAACTTGTTATACATGGAATATATCACGCATTGTTAGCACTGTCAATAGTCGAGTGCTAATTTTGTATGAAAAGTTTGTGAATCCACAAGCTTTTTGTCCGCAGTACGCAGGCAGGAAGCTGCAAGACTGAACTGTTACGATTTTATAGGCTTCACAGGGGGTTCTCACTTGCTTTCGCACTCGATTTTATCGGGGACTTGCCTGTGCTTCTTGGTCCCAACTCACTTGCCAGGAGAAGTGATTTCCAGATGGGTATCATAAACAGTGACCTGTATCGTTCCATGATCCAGGTATTTTATTTAAAGTGCAAATTTTGCCCTTTTGAGCCTCTCCAAAGTGTCATTTTAACACTTTGGGATGAACTTTTGATACTTTGGAAACTGCCTTTTAATAAGCAATCCTGAAATAATCCAAATATGCTTTGTATTTATCCTGTGCAGTTAGACAAGTATCTGTTAGATAACCTTTTTCCTTGTTCCATTCTTTTAATCCACGGTAATAGAACATTTTCAGATTGTCCTCGATATAGAGACTGAATACCACCTTTTTGCGAAGTAATATCCAGTCCTGTTTTATTTTATGTAATTATTCTCCCATGACTTTCAGTTTGCCAGTGTTGCATCAGGCAATTCGTAACCGTTCTCAGAACTTTACCCTTGAATCAGCCCCCAATTTCAAATTCCGGCTCTCCTGATGAACCAGGGGCAATTTCATACCTGTCAAAAACAATGACCGGATGATGGTCTTTATTTATATAGAAGCTGACATTCTCTGAAATTCCTGTAAATCCTCCTTTCCCTTCTGTGAAAAACTGCTCTCCTGCCATCCGTCTTTCAGAAATCTGTTTTCTGATACTTTCATTGACCAGCTCTGCATAATTACTCCCGAGCAAATCCTCCAGCGTTACACGTTCTCCTGTTTTCAGAGACAAATTATAATATTTTGACTCGCTGTAAGCAGTTGTCCAGTTCTCCGTACCTCTTACCACAAAGGAAAGGTACAAGTCACTCTGCTGTTTTATTTCATAATCTACAGTAATTTTGACCTGGTGTTCCTCCCACTCCTTTAAGGTCCCCCCGGTATCCAGGAAGGCCTTTCGATACTCCTCGGCCCGCGAAACTGCTTCCTTTGCATACTCTTCACAAAGGTCATAAATTTCCTGATTGATCTTATCTGCGGTGATTTTGGTATCTTCTGCAATCCCTTCAATGGAAGGAATCTGAACAGAAATTCCTATATCATCCTTCTCTGTCTCATAAGAGCGAAACGTCAGTACCTGTGCGATACTGCCAAGCACCGGGATTTCAGCCGTTTCTTTCGCAAAGGCCTCGCTGGTATTCAAAGCAGCCGTAAAAGCAATGCATACGGCCGCCGCTGTTGCTTCCGCAATATGAAGTGTCTTTTTAATTTTACGGCTATGAGCCATATTATTTTTTTCTGCCTGCATCTTCCTGGATGCCTCGATTTCTTTCTTAATCCGGATACTGAGTTCTTCCGGAATCGGGATATTTTCATATTCCTGTTTCATTTCTTCTAATTTTCCCATAATTCATCCTCCTGAATATTTTCTTTCAATAATTTAAGTCCGCGGTAAAGTTTCGTTTTCACTGTATTTAAATTCATACCGATGGTTCCAGCCTGCTTAGTTCTTCTATGACATTTCCTTCATGCTCATAACCGATTTCGCAGTACCCTTCTTCCTGCTCTGTATAATCATCGAGCAGTAGCAGTTTTTCCCTCTTTTTTAATACTGCCAGACATTCATTGACTAATATCCGATAAAACCATGTCCGAATCGCATTCTCATTTTTTATGGTTTCATAAGACTCCAGTGCTTTGCAGACCGCAGTCTGGACAGCGTCCAGAGCATCTTCCTGATGCCTGGTATAACTATAAGCCACCCGATAAAATCGGTCCTGATTCTCAATTATGTACTGAATCAGCCTTTCATACAAAATTTGTTTCATTGGCGGTACACACCTTTCTATCATGTTCTTCTTTACTATATAGATAAACAAACCATACGAAAAGTTTCAGACCTGAAGAATTTCGTAACAGAACTCTTTCGATCTGTTATAAAAATTGATTCAGACCGTCAAAGAACCCCTGTTAAACCATTGAAAAACAGAGGTCCTTTTCCTATTATTAAATATCAGTTTTACAGCTCTCAATGAAATCGTTTTAATCCCCGGTACGATGTACGCCGCAAACCTTCCCCCAAATTTATTCTGCGATATACTTGAGCGATAAGTCATTTAATTCATCCAAAACCTTCTGATTCCCTGTCCGGTCTGCCATTTTCATCACCAGTTCCAGAGTCTCCTGTGCTTTTTCCTTCCAGACTTCCTTCGGCATATATTCCATAGTCCGCATGTTGTGAAGTCTCTCTGCCAGCCGAATCAGAACAATATCCTCTGTCCAGGAACACACAGGACAGGACCCGGCCTTTTCCATTTTAAGAATCAGGTCAGCAACAGGCCCAGGAAGATTATTTTCCATTTCCTTAATCGTCACAGTCGTGGGTGTTTATGCGTGACACAACAATACCCCCAAGATTATATGAATCTCGGCGCCCATCTGAGCCAGTAAAATGGCCACATTCAGCGGGTGAGTAATATACTCATCCTGAGAGTACCGTTTGCTTCCTCTATAAATATGGCACGCATATTGATAAATTCTTTCCGGCTCACCCAGATTCCATACCCTTTTATCCTCTGAAAGTCTGTTCTTCAAAACCGCGAAAAGCTGATCTTTCGAAGCATGAGGCTCCGTCCTTTCTAAAAAAACATGCTGCATACTGTTTCCTCCTATACAATCTATTCCCATTGTTACTGCCCTCAAAAGGGAGGGGGAGAAGCCAAATTCATTTTTAAATGCCTTTGTAAATCCGCTGTGGGACTCATAGCCGAATTTCAATGCCACATCAATAATCCTGCATCCTTCAAGGATTTCGTCTGAGGCACGAATTAATCTCCTTTTCTTCACATAGGCCATGACGGAAATATGCATCTCCTTTTTAAAATTTCTGGAAAAATAGTACTCCGAATATCCCATTTTCTGAGCAATATCTCCCGCACTCAGGTGCATTTCCAGGTTTTCCTCAACAAATTGCAGACTCTTCCTCACAATGTCTCTGGCTTCCATTCTTAACACTCCCTCTCTCATGTGGTAACCATATTTTATCATTTATTCCCCCGGTTCGCTTTTCCATTCCTGCCCATCCCTGAGCCATACGCGGCATTTTAAGACGTCACATTTTCCTCTTCGTCCCCTTCCCTTTTCTCCAAAACCTGTTTAGAATAGAACCATTACTGTCCGCCGCCCTGTGCCCATGCCATAAAGCCGTCAGGGAACGGCCGGACAACGAAACCTTACAGGAGAAATATCACATGATAATTTTTAATGCTGTATATCAGCTTCTCTGGGGCGATCTTGTGACTCTGCCGCTTCCCGGCGGAAATTCCATCGGCCTGTCTCTGCTGGTTTTAATCCTGGTGCCGGCAGGCATCTATTTTACATTCCGCACCAGATTTCTTCCGATCCGCCTGTTTCCGGAAATGGTCCGGATTGCCACCCAAAAACAGGCCGCACGGGGAAAAAATTCCATTTCCGGTATCCAGACCCTGATCATTGCCACCGCCACAAGAGTCGGCATGGGAAACCTGGTGGGAGTTGTTGCGGCAATCTCCGCAGGCGGGGCCGGAGCCGTGTTCTGGATGTGGATAACGGCCATCCTCGGCTCTTCCACTGCCTTTGTGGAAGCCACCCTTTCCCAGCTTTACAAGGAAAAAGACCCTCTCTACGGCGGATACCGCGGCGGTCCTGCCTACTATATCCATGCCCTTTTTACCAGGAATCGCAAACCCCAAAGATATTCTGTCATTGCTGTGCTCTTTGCCATTTCCGGCCTGATCTGCTGGTGCGGCATCAGCCAGGTAATCAGCAACTCCGTTTCCTCGGCCTTTTATAATGCCTTCCATATTCCGACCCTTGCCACTACCATTATCCTGGTCCTTCTGGCGGCCGTCATCGTCCTTCGGAAAAACGCAACGGTAAAGGTTCTGGATATCATGGTTCCCTTTATGGCAGGCTGCTATTTTCTAATTACCGTATTCATTATTATAAAAAATGCCGGACAGCTTCCTCAGGTATTCCGAAATATCTTTGAAGAAGCCTTCGGCATCCGCCAGGCTGTGGCCGGAGGTTTCGGCGGCGTTTTGATGAACGGAATCAAACGGGGACTTTTCTCCAACGAGGCAGGATCCGGCTCCGCCCCCTGTGCCTCCGCCGCCGCGGACGTGGAACATCCTGCAAAGTCAGGTCTTTTACAGGCATTCGGCGTCTTCATTGACACCATTGTGATCTGCAGCTGCTCTGCCTTTATTATGCTTTTAGTTCCAGAGAACCTGGTAAACGGTCTTTCTGGCATGGACCTGCTCCAGGCCGCCATGAATTACCATATGGGAACCTTCGGCGTTATTTTCATAGCGGTCACATTATGGCTCTTCAGCTTTTCCACCTTCATCGGCATTCTTTTTTATGCCAGACCCAATGTGGCCTATCTGTTCGGCGACAACTGGATTTCACAGACTGCTTATAAGATTCTGGCTCTTATGATGCTGTTTATCGGCGGCCTGGCCGCCTACACCTTTGTCTGGGACCTGGGCGATGTAGGAATCGGCCTCATGACCATCTTCAACATGATTGCCATTCTCCCGATGTCCAAAGAAGCCATACGCTGTCTCTCTGAATACGATAAAACAAGAGGCAGGAATAACGGCAGTATCTCTTAAAAAGGAAGTAACAGCTCAACCTCGCATCTTCTTGCCCGCATACTGCGGATAAGAAGCGCCGGGCGTCCGCCCTTTGCCACATCGTCAAATGGCAAATTTAATTTTTTCTTGCAAATATTATCACTCCATGGCATAATATAAGTAAGAAATTCTTACAAGAAAGGGGCATATGTAAATGAGTATGCAAATATTAACCGTTTCTTCCAAAGGTCAAATTTCCTTGCCCGTCAACATTCGAAAACTTCTGTCGATTGATGCAGGCGATAAACTGGTGGCATATACTTCAGGAGATGTTATCATGCTCAAAACGTTAAAACTTCCTTCTGCAGAAGAATTTGAAACTTCACTGGACGAAGCTCAAAAATGGGCACTGTCTGTTGGATACAATGAAAATGATGTTGATGATATTGTTAAATCAATTAGAAAAAAGAAACGTGTATGAGAATTGTAATAGATACGAATGTTTTGATATCCGGTGTGTTTTTTGGTGGTTTCCAAGAAAAATTCTTAGTGCTGTTGTTGGGCAAAAAATAACTGCCTGTGCAACAGCGGAAATTATTAATGAATATGAAGAAATTGTGCAGGAAATGATTGACAGAAAACAAGGGCATATCAATAGAGCAATTTTAAGCCCTCTAATCAAGGTTATGGAGATTATCGAACCTGTTACTCATGTCGAAATATGCCGTGACCCCGATGATAATAAATTTCTGGAATGTGCAAAAGATTCCTACGCATTATATATCGTCAGCGGAGATAACGATCTCCTCGTAATAGAGAAGTATGAAAATATTCAAATTATAACAGCAAAGAATTTTTGCGAGAAATATTTTTTAGAATAACGAAACAAATCTGGTAACAGAAATGTGAAAGTACTGACGAAGTTTCTGCCTCAGATGAATACGATACCCTCAGATGCACTCCAAATGCCTATGGCAGGTCTGGTCTTCTTCGGCAAAGTGCTGATGGAGAGTGTCATTCAGGGTCATGGTGCTGTGGGCTATGCGGGGGGGCCTGATTCCCCCGCCCGATTTATCTTCTGCATATTCTGTCATTCTCAGTGCTCAGACTTAAGCCCCGCGCCACACATGGGAATCAGTGTATCCGGAGTCCGTCCATGCTCTTTTACATAGGCCAGATATGCCGCATAAGTTCCCGCCGTCGTATGCTCACAGAATACCCCCTTCTTTGCCAGGGCTTCCCTGGCTTTAAGGATTCCATCCTCCGGCACCGTCTGCATTTCAATCCCATATTTATAGATATACTCAAGAATTTCCTTCCCCCGCATGGGCTCGGCAATGGCGATTCCCTCAGCAATAGTAGGGACGGAACAAATCGCTTCCGGCTCCTTCTTTCCCTTCTTCCAGGCCTCCACCAGGGGATTGCACCGCTCGCTCTGTACAGCCACCACCTTTGGCATCCGGTCGATGACACCGCTTTTAAGGAGATGCTCCAGTCCCTTCATCACGCCAAGAAACAGGGTTCCGTTGCCTGTGGGGATAAAAATGTGCTCCGGAATCCTGTGAAGCTGCTCAAATACCTCATAAATATATGTTTTAGTACCCTCATAAAAGAACGGATTATACACATGGCTGGCATAGTAAATCCCCTCCTCCTCCACCTTCCGGCGGCAGGCGGCCGCACAGGCCTCTCTGTTTCCCGGGATCACATGTACCGAAGCGCCGTGGGACCGGATCATCGTGATTTTTTTCGGAGAGGTTCCCTCCGGCACAAAAATTTCACATGAAATCCCGGCCTTTCCGCAGTAGGCCGCCACGCTGTTTCCCGCGTTTCCGCTGGAATCCTGCACCACCTGTTTTACGCCGATAGCCTTACAGTGGGCTGCTAAAACAACGGCTCCCCTGTCCTTAAACGATAAGGTCGGCATAAAATAATCCATTTTAAGAAGCACGTCTTCATCCAGAGGCACCACCGGAGTCATTCCCTCTCCCATGGTGATATCCTTCCATGTATCTCCCTCCAGAGCCAAAAACGCCCGGTACCGGAACAGCCCCCAGGTATCCCGGTCCACTTTTTCCAGATCAAATTTCGGCGGTTCACAGGAAAGTTTCCACAAACCTCCACAGAGGCATTTTGCTTTTCTTGTGGTTACCGGCTCCCTGCGTCCGCATTCCGAACAAATATATTCCATTTTCCTGTCCACCTTTCCATGAGCGGGCCTGTGCTCAGACGTTCTCGATAATTTCCGCCGCCTTCATCCCGCGGTTCACAATATACTGATATTCTTCGGACATCTCCGGAAGCTTTGATAAATCCGGCTCTCTGTTTTCAAGGAATGCTCCGGAAATCTGAAACATCAGCGCTTCCCCATAGGCGTGCTCATCCATGTTTTCTTCCGAAAGCACCTCCCCCTGGAATTTCATATCTTCTGTATCCTCTTCCTGACCCAGAGCCATATGAGTCAGGGTTTCCAGTATAATAACAAAATGCTCCTCATCCCAGGCAGACAGATACATGCATTTGCAAAGCCCCTTTGTAAAAAACGGATAATTTGCATAACAATCCAAAAGCTCATGAAACCGCGTCCTGTGGCCGGAATTTTCAAACATGCCGGCATTTTCCAGCGCCATAAAGCAGGCATCTTTCCACTGCATATAAAATCCTCCCTCTTCTAAAGCAGAGTACTCCCGGAAACATCTTTGTTTTTGGCGTTCACTATCAATGTCATTTACTTAAGCAGATTTCTGTTAAAAATCAGGAACCTGCTTTTTTCT
>CANRXD010000069.1 GCA_947643685.1 uncultured Clostridium sp.
GCTTCACAGTGAGCGCGAAAAATTGCCGGACGAATATGGAGCGCCTTAATGATCCTGTGAACCAGACTGCAGACTGCCCAGATAGCCTTCGCCTTTGCTCCTTCCTGGGCCAGGTAAGGCTTTTCCATACATGCCAGCACCAAAAGCTTACTCCAAAACCAGGCGGTCCAGGCCTGTATCTGCACTGCAATCGTTCCGTCAGCAATGTTATCCATCACATAAAGATCCAGAAAGATTCCAAAAGGACAGTCTACCTCTCTCATAACGCGCTCCTGGAATACGGTATTGCACTTACATAGCCTGGTAGTCATCATCGGATAATTTTCATTGGTCTTATTATTTAAAATGTAGTACTTTCCCTGCCATTCTTTTTTTGCCAGACGAAGAAACTTTTCAATGTCCTTTCGCGGCATGGCATTGTCAATATCATCATCCCTGGTAATAAAACCATGATGGCGAAAAGCGCCAATTCCCGTTCCGCCGATTCCGAAATAAACGAATCCATGTGCATCGCAAAGCTCCATGAAATCTTTTAACATGGAAAGCTCCGTGTTCTGAAGCCGTTTTAACACCTCCGGCTCATAAAATTCATGCATGACCAAACTCCCTCTCCACACAGGCAAATGCCGACTCAATGACCTTATCCATGTCATAGTACTTGTACTCGGCCAGTCTGCCGCCAAAAATCACGCCTGCCTCCTGGCTGGCCAGAGCCGCGTACTTCTGATACAGCTCCTGATTCTTTTCATCATTGACCGGATAGTAGGGTTCCATACCTTCCGCCCATTCAGCAGGATATTCTCTGGTGATTACCGTCTTTTCCTGGGTTCCGAATTCAAAATGCTTATGCTCAATGATTCTTGTGTAGGGAGTTTCCCTGTCCGTATAGTTGATTACAGCATTGCCCTGGAAATTATCTGTATCCAGAACCTCCGTTTCAAACTGCAGGCTCCGGTACTGGAGCTTGCCAAACCGATACCCAAAATAGCTGTCGATGGTTCCTGTATAAACCACCTTTTCCGCCAGGGAATCATACTCCTCCTTCTTTTCCAGATAATCCGTATTCAAACGTACCTCACAGCCCTCAAACAGCTTTTCCACAATCTTATTATAGCCGCCAATGGGAATCCCCTGATATAAGTCGTTGAAATAATTGTTATCATACGTATAACGTACCGGAAGGCGCTTGATAATAAAGGCCGGAAGTTCTCTGCAGGATCTTCCCCACTGCTTTTCCGTGTAACCCTTCACCAGTTTCTGATAAATATGGGTTCCCACCAGGCTGATGGCCTGCTCTTCCAGATTTTTCGGTTCCCCTTTTATCACCTTCCGCTGTTCATCTATAATCTGTCTGGCCTCCTCCGGTGTGGAAATCCCCCACATCCGGCTGAAGGTGTTCATATTAAAAGGCATGTTGTACATTTCACCCTTATAATTAGCTACCGGGCTGTTGGTATAGCGGTTAAACTCCACCAGGCCGTTGACAAAATCCCAGACCCTGCGGTTGCTGGTGTGGAAAATATGGGCACCATATTTATGAACATGGATACCTTCCGTCTCCTCACAGTAAATATTCCCGCCTGGGTGTTCTCTCTTTTCCAGAACCAGACATTTTTTTCCTTCCTTCTTCGCATAATACGCGAATACACCTGCAAACAGGCCGCTGCCCACAAGCAGATAATCATACTGTTTCATAATAGCGTCTCCTCCGTCCCGACTATTCTACTATATTCCTGCTGAAAAGTAAATTCACGATTCCTTCACGGACTTCAGGAGTCCTAAAGCTGCCACGAGGATGGCGCCTGTAAAGACAAACAGGTCTCCCAGATTAAATACCACTTTCTTTAATCCCTTCCAGCGTATGCTGAAATAATCCACCACATAGCCGCGGACCATTCTGTCATAAACATTACTGACTCCCCCGGCCAGAGTCAGGGTCAGGGCCAGCTTTTCCATAAACTTTCCTTTGGTGCCCATTAAATACGTCCATGCCCCTGCGATTCCCGATGCAAGACATAAGGGGACCAGCTCCACTGCCCGGCTTCCCTTCAGGAATCCGAAGGAAAATCCCGGATTATGGTTTTTATAAAGCCATATAAGCCCCCGGGAACCCTTTAATTCTCTCGGAAAATTCTTATCATCCTGTGCCTCGACCTGTTTTTTTAATGCCAGATCCAAAAATGTAAGTGTTGTACCAAATGTCAGAAATCCAAACATAGCAAATCCCCTTTCTTTCCTTATATTACACTATTTTTGCGGCTCCGTCCATATATTTCCATGGAAACCGTCCCTGACTTTTCCCGCCATGCTGCTGCCTTCACATATTTCAGCCCATTTCTTCATATATTATAAACAACTTCATTCTGGAGTATGAATATGGCCTGTACTGAAAATGTAGCCTCTGAGGAGTATGCAGAATTTATTTCCAGATACCCTCTTTCTCCTCAGGAATTCGTTACCCAAACCGGAACTGAATGCATTGACTTCATCAGCCAGCAATTTGCCATCATATACATGGCCCTCCGCGACCTGGAGCCCCTTACCTTCTCTTCCTACACCTATGCCGCAGTTCCCAAACTCTATTCCCTCCTGGACTCCACCAGCATGGAATCCTCCGGCATTCTTCCTGCCTCCAGGCTTCCCGCCCTTGGAAACAAGGGTGCCGGAGTCATCATCGGTTTTGTGGACACGGGTATTGACTATCAGAATCCGCTTTTTCGGAATCCCGACGGCACCTCCCGGATTCTTGGAATCTGGGATCAGACCCATGGAAGTGGAAACGTGGTTCCGGGAAACACCTTCCGCTCGCTCTATGGAACCCAGTACCCCCGGGAAACAATCAATACCGCCCTTTCCTCTGACGATCCCCTGTCCGTGGTGCCCTCCACCGATGAAATCGGCCACGGAACTTTTCTGGCCTCCATCGCTGCCGGCGGAGAAGATGAGGAGAGGGACTTTACCGGAGCTGCTCCCCAGGCAGATATTGCGGTAGTAAAACTCAAACCTGCCAAACAGTACCTGAGAGACTTCTATTTGATACGCCAGGATGCCCAGGCATATCAGGAAAATGATATCATGATGGGAATCACCTACCTTCTTTCCCTGGCCCGTCAGTACAATAAGCCCCTTGTAATCTGTCTTGGCATCGGAACCAACCAGGGCGGCCATGTGGGAAATTCGCCCTTAAGTGCCTTCTTAAATGATGTGAGCAGCTATATCGGAACTGCCCTGGTGGTAGCTGCCGGAAATGAAACAGGGCTCGGGCACCATTATCGCGGAATCACAGAGCCTGTCGACACGATACAAAGTGTGGAGCTGAAGGTAGGGGAAAACGATACCGGCTTTTCCATGGAGCTTTGGGCCCAGGATGTGGAAGTCTACCGGGTCGGCTTCACTTCCCCCACCGGAGAAGTCATATCCCCTCTGCCTCCCAGAACCGGCGAGGAAAATGTTTTAAGATTCCTCCTGGAGCGCACGGAGATCACCGTCTACACGTATTTTTCCATTGGTGCGGCAGGCAGCCAAATGGTATTCATTCGTTTTAAAAATCCCATGCCGGGAATCTGGAATCTTTCAATCACCGGAACGCTGGATCTGCGAGGGTCCTTTCATATCTGGCTTCCCAGCAGGGGCTTTATTTCTGATGATACATTTTTTCTCCGCCCGGATCCCGATACAACGATTACTGATCCCGGCAACTCCCAGAGCCTGCTGACTGTGGCTGCCTATGATCATACGAACGGAGGAATTTACATCCACTCCAGCCGCGGTTTCAACCGTATCGGCCAGGTAAAACCCGATCTTGCTGCTCCAGGCGTAAACATCCAGGGCGCCGGCCTCAAAAACACCTTTACCAGGATGACCGGAACCTCCTCGGCTGCCGCCCATGTGTCTGGAGCCGCCGCCATTTTGCTGCACTGGGGCGTTATCCAGAAAAATAATTTCTTTATGAACACTTCCTCCATTAAAACTTACCTGATTCGGGGAGCGAAAAGAAATCCAGCGCTCACATACCCAAACCGCGAATTTGGATATGGAACACTGGATTTATACGAGGCCTTTCTCCGTCTGCGCCCCTAATTATTTTCTTCTAAAAGCATGGCTCCGCGCATCTCAATGCGTGGGCCGCCGCGCTTTTCCAGATATGCCCGTGTGATGGTCACAGAGCCAATATTGGGATCTTTGGGAATCTCATACATAATATCCAGCATAAACTCCTCTAAAATTGCCCGCAGAGCTCTGGCTCCTGTCTCTTTCTTAAGCGCCTCCCCGGCAATCTGCTCCAGAGCATCCTCTTCAAACCGAAGCTCCACCTCATCCATCTCCAGTAGTTTTTGATACTGCTTCAGGATAGCGTTTCTGGGTTCCTTTAAAATCCGTATCAGGAATTCTTTTGTGAGTCCCTGGAAGGTTACAGTCACAGGAAGGCGGCCCAGAAACTCCGGAATCATTCCGAAATCCCGCAGGTCCTTATTGGTCACTTTACTCAGAATATCGGGGTCTTTATCAAACTTATCCCTGAGATCGGCTCCAAAGCCAATGGAAGTCTGTTTCGTCAAACGTTCCTTAATAATATTTTCCAGTTCCGGAAAGGCTCCGCCGCAGATAAACAAAATATTATCTGTATTGATGGTCTCCATGGGCGTCATGGCATTTTTCTGGTTGGTTCCCACTGGAACCTCTACGGATGCCCCCTCCAGGAGTTTCAATAGCTCCTGCTGCACCGATTCTCCGCTCACATCCCTGGTGTTTGTGGACTTTTTCTTGGCAATTTTATCAATCTCATCAATAAACACAATTCCCATTTCTGCCCGATCCACATCATTTTCAGCCGCGGCTAAAAGCTTGGAAATCACGCTCTCAATATCATCTCCAATGTATCCGGCCTCTGTCAGGGATGTGGCATCCGCAATAGCTAAAGGGACATTCAAAAGCTTTGCCAGTGTCTTTACCAGATAAGTTTTTCCGCTTCCCGTAGGGCCGATCATAAGGATATTGGATTTCTCAATTTCCACATCCTCCCCATACTTTTTGGCATCCGGAGAGGTACGCTCAAAGACTCTTTTGTAATGATTGTAAACCGCCACGGATATCACCTTCTTGGCCTGTTCCTGACCGATCACATATTCGTCCAGCTGTTCTTTTATAATGTGGGGAGCCGGAATATCTTCCAGTTTAAAAAGCTCCTTTTTCTCCCCGCTTCTTTTTTTCTTCACTCGCTTTTTTCCGGTAATTGCACTTAAGTCAATCTGACCGATGGGAATTCCCCATCCCATGTTCCCCCATGGAAAACCGCCCGGAGAGGAGTCC
Source organism: uncultured Clostridium sp. (assembly GCA_947643685.1). Classification (GTDB taxonomy): domain Bacteria; phylum Bacillota; class Clostridia; order Lachnospirales; family Lachnospiraceae; genus CANRXD01. The sequence goes on from CANRXD010000069.1 coordinate 5,311, forward strand.
TGCTCTTCTTCCCCATCCTCCTCACTGCCAGCTTCCTTTTCCGCCCCGGCTTCCTGTTGTATCATTTTTTCCTCATCAGCTTCCTGACGCGTCTTCTTCTCCTCACCGGCTTCCGCTTCCTGTCGTGTCTCCTTCTCCTCACCGGCTTCCTGACGTGTCTTTTCCGCCGCACCTGCTTCCCCTTCTTTTTTCGGATTGTCTGCCTTTGGAGCTGCCGGTGCAGTCTGCCACATTCCAAATGGCATACCACCGTTCCAGAGCTGCTCCGGTGTCACTCCGGAGAATTTTCCGAAATCAATTCCGCTCTTTGTAACCGCATCAAAGGCTTTCTGCATACAATCCCGGCAGACATCGACTCCTCCGGGCATGGTAATCATCCTGCCGGCCTTGCTCTCCGGCCTGCGGCAGACATAACATACTTTCTCATACTCATCCTCATGGAATTCCTGTCCGTTTTTCTCGTTATGTTCCAAGTTCATTCTCCTTCTGATTTCCCTGTATAAACTAATATCAGGTAATAATTATAAAGCATTTTCCCTCTTCCCGCAAGCAAAACCAGTGCGGTTTCTGTGATTGCAAAAGAAAGGCCCCTCCCCGCATAACACGGACAAGAGCCTCTTTTCTTCTTTCTGTTTTACTGTGTTTCCTGCTGCGGACGGTTCTTTAAGGTAACCTCTACCTGCCGTTCCACATATTCTCCGTTTTCCATGGACTGTACTGTAAGAGTCACCGTAGTGCCTGCCTTATAGTAAGCCAATAATCCTGTCAGGTCTGCATTGGTTCTCACAGTCTCTCCATCAAATTTTGTGATGATATCTTTCTCACGGAGACCGGAAGCCGCGGCTGCGGAATTCTCAGTGATTTTGTAAACATAAACACCCTGCGGCATTCCGTACATCTGAGCCATCATGGAATCCACATTCTGAACCTGGATTCCCAGATATCCCTGCTCTTCTTCTGCAACTTCAATCTTCGTGGTTCTTAACTTCAGCTCCTCAATAATATCCCTGGCATAGGAAATCGGGATTGCATATCCGACACCTTCTACACTGGCATCCGCATACTTGGCTTCATTGATGCCGATAACCTCTCCTTTGGAGTTTAAAAGGGCGCCGCCGCTGTTTCCGGGGTTAATCGCCGCATCTGTCTGGATTACTTTTTTGCTGATGCCGTCCACAGTAACCTCACGGTCCAGGGCGCTTACATGGCCTACGGTTACGCTCTGACCGCGGCCCAGCGCATTACCGATGGCAATGACTCCCTGGCCCATTTTTAAAGAATCTGAATCCCCCAGTGTGGCCGCCTTGATCTGTTCCTTTGTATCAGCGGAAATCTTATCCAGCGGAACTGCAATGACTGCCAGGTCAGACTCAGAGTCTGTTCCTTTTATGGCTGCTTCCACAACACTCTCATCAATAAAAGAGACTGCAAGACTGGAAGAATCTTCAATTACATGGTTATTGGTCACAATCAGAACCTCTGAATCATTCTGTCCAATGATAATTCCGGAACCGCTGCTTGGTACCTCGTAGGTCTGAGACTGGCCAAACCAGGAACTGCTCTTATAAAGTGTGGTATTGGTAATAGCAACAACCGAGGGCATAACCGCATCCACGATAGGGGAAACATCCTCAATGACCACTCCTGAGGCGGCACCTGAAGATACCTGGGGAGATGCCGGAGTCACCTGCGCCTGTTCCAGAGGAGCTTCTGCAGATGCCTGCGCCTGAGTCTCGGCCGGAAACATCAGTTCCGCCGCCCGGTTCACGCCAAACATGGTTCCTCCGGAAACCACTCCAAAAAGAAGTGCCGCGGCAGTGACAAGAGCCCCCGTCTTCATATATGAGTGTTTCTTCGGCGTCTTATGTTTCGGATCCGGCGCTGTGTTCTGTCCGGGATTCTGATTCTGTCCATACTGATATGGGTTCGTATAGGAATTGGAAGTATAGTTCTGATTCTGGGCGCCCTGGTTGTAATTATAGTATCCATACCCGGGGTGTCCCTGGGCGTACTGGTTTCCCTGCCCCGTCTGGCCACTCAATCCATATACCTGCCGTCTCTGGCCTGTCATAGGTTTTTGTTCTTCCGTTTCCCTTTGGCTTTCTCCCGTCTCCCGGTTCATCCCTGTGTTATTCTCCATGTTATTCATATCCTCGCCTTCTGTCCATTTATTTTCATACATAAAAAAGATACCTCCTTTATGAAACTGTGTTATTTTATTTCGTAACCATTCAGCAGGCCTTTTCACTCACTGTACTGACCAGTTACTGTGTTTCCTTACTTTCTGAGACATAGTTTAACAGGCATTTGTGATAAAAATGTGATAACTTTCTTACCTATTTGTGAAAACTCATACCA
>CANRXD010000070.1 GCA_947643685.1 uncultured Clostridium sp.
ACAAGTTTTCAACGCTTTTTTCGCTCTAAATCTTCGCATGGCTGAACTGTTACATTCTATTATACAGGATATTCTTAGTATTTGCACGTTTTTTATTTTATATCATGCGTTATTATTTAAAGATGCGATAGTAACAGTCCAGCCTTGCATCTTCTTGCCCGCATACCGCGGACAAGAAGCTTGTGGCGTCTGCCTTATGACTGTCACATGCAATACTTTTTCAGGCAGAAAGAAAGCCGGCGGGGAATCGCTGGCTTTCTTTCGGAAAAGGTATTATGTCTCTTATGGGGTATAGCAAAAACTATATAATGTATTGGGGGGGTTACGAGTAGTAATATAGCATATGTTTCTGCATAAGTGTGCACAAACATTTATTTTTATGAAATTTTTTTTTGTATAATTTTACCCGGGCCCATTTTTTTTTGTGTATTTATTATATTTCTTAAATAAAAACGGCGTTTGCCTGTGTTTCTTTTGTACAAACGCCGCAAAACTTTATTTTCTTAAACGAACAGGGCATCAAATTCCGTCTGCCCGATTTTCTCCTTTTCCAGGAGAATTGTACAGCATTTATGAAGCACATCCTCATGTGCAAGGATGATTTTTTTTGCCTCCTCATAGCATTCGTCGATGATTCTTTTGATTTCACTGTCAATGGCAGTAGCCACATCCTCACCATAACTTCTGGTATGAGCCAGGTCGCGGCCAATGAACACCTCATCCTCATCGCTTCCATAATGAATCATTCCCACACGCTCCGACATGCCATACTGGGTCACCATGGCCCTGGCAATAGCAGTGGCCTGCTTGATGTCCTGGGACGCTCCGGTAGTCACATCCTGGAAAATCAGCTCTTCTGCAATTCTTCCCCCCAGAGATACCATAATATTCTGGAGCATCTTTCCTTTAGTGTTGAACATCTCATCCTTTTCCGGCAGCGGCATGGTATATCCTGCCGCTCCTATTCCCGTGGGAATAATGGAAATGGTATGAACCGGTCCCACATCGGGAAGCTCGTGGAATAAAATTGCGTGTCCCGCCTCATGATACGCCGTAATCCGTTTCTCTTTCTCAGAAATTACCTTACTCTTCTTCTCAGAGCCAATTCCCACTTTAATGAAAGCCCGCTCAATATCCTTCTGGGTAATGAACCGCCTGGATTCTCTGGCTGCCATGATAGCTCCTTCATTCAGAAGGTTTTCCAGGTCCGCTCCGGTAAATCCGGCCGTGGTCTGGGCAATACGCCTTAAATTCACGTCTTCGCCCAAAGGCTTTTCTTTGGCATGGACCTGTAAGATTTCCTCACGGCCCTTAATATCCGGCTTTCCAACTGCCACTTTCCGGTCAAAGCGGCCGGGGCGGAGAATCGCCGGGTCCAGAATATCCACGCGGTTAGTGGCGGCCATAACAATGATGCCCTCATTGACGCCAAAACCGTCCATCTCCACTAAAAGCTGATTTAAGGTCTGCTCCCGTTCATCATGTCCGCCGCCCATTCCGGTACCTCTCCGTCTTGCAACGGCATCGATCTCATCAATAAACACAATACAGGGAGCATTTTTCTTGGCATCTTCAAACAAATCTCTCACCCGGGATGCGCCGACGCCCACAAACATCTCCACGAAATCTGAACCGGAAATAGAGAAAAACGGGACACCTGCCTCCCCGGCCACAGCCTTGGCAAGCAGGGTCTTTCCGGTTCCCGGCGGGCCCACCAAAAGTACGCCCTTGGGAATTCTGGCTCCCACATCTGTATACTTTTTAGGATTTTTAAGAAAATCCACGATTTCTTCCAGATCTTCCTTTTCTTCCTCCAGGCCTGCCACCTTGGAAAAATTCACGGAATTTGTGGTACTCATTCTGGCACGGCTTTTTCCGAATTCCATCATTTTGGCGTTACCCCCGCCGCCGCCCAGCCTGGCATTCATATACATCATAATGAACATGATCACCACTGCTGAAAGGCCAATGGGGAGAATAATCGTGGTCAGGTAATCCGCCTGGCGAACATCATCCACCATGTAATCAATCCCGTGCTCCCGCAAAAGTTTCTGGGCCTCCACCACATCGGAGACAGAGATTTTCCTGTTTTCCCCGTTTTTCATGGAAATTTCCAGCATTCCCGTAGGAGTCTGTGGATTCTGTTTTACTTCTGCGGACTTGATGGCATCGTTTTCAATCGCCATCATAAATTCCTGATAGGTCATTTCTGCGCTGAACAGACCGCCCTGCTGGGTAAGTGTAGATGCAAAAACAATCAGCATCATCACCAGCAGGACCAGCCCAATTCCGCGAAACTGCTGATTCTGTTTCAACTGGCTGCCTCCTTATTGCTGCTCTACCACTCCGATATAGGGAAAATTTCTGTATTTCTGGTCATAATCCAGACCAAAGCCCACTACAAATTCGTCCGGAATGGTGAAGCAGGTATAATCTACCTTTACCTGCTTTTTTACACGACGTTCTGGCTTATCAAGTAAAGTACAGAGGCGGATGGATTCCGGATTCCTCTGTTTCAAAATCTCGATCAGATAGGCCAGGGTTCTGCCGGAGTCAATGATATCTTCCACAATCAGAACATTTTTCCCTGCGATGGACTCATCCAGATCTTTTACGATGCGGACAACACCGGAAGATTCGGTGCCACTTCCATAACTGGATACAGACATAAAATCCATGGACACCGGAACAGTAAGGTGCTTGGCTAACTCACAGGTAAAGAACACGCCGCCCTTTAAAATGCAGATCAGATGTACCTGCTTTCCTTCATAATCCCGGTTGATCTGTGCCGCGATCTCACGGATTCTTCTGTCAACTTTCTCTTCATCCAATAAAACACGAATTTTGTCAGCCATGGTCTTCTCCTTTGCATATTTTGACTTCTAATATTGTGCGGGTTGTATTCGTTATTTTATAATATTCGCTGATACGGTATCCGATCACCCAGAGAACATGGCTCCCTTCTGTAAGAAGCTTTATGGTTTTCCTGCGTTCCTCTGGGATTTTTTCATCAATGAAAAATCGTTTCAGAAGCTTTCTTTTTCCTCCTGAAATCAGGAAATAGTCCCCGCTTTTCCTGTTCCTGACAGATAGCGTATCTTTAATTTTATCATAATCAAACCATTTCGTATACTGGTTTTTGGGAATTTCCAGGTCTTTTTCATAAGAAAATGTCCGCATGACTACCTTCATACGTTCTTCACCTGCATCTGAAATTTCCCCCAGCTTCCGTATTTCCAGAATTTCGTATCCTCTGTGGGCCCTTATCCCATATGGAAGCATGGCCTCGCACCCGCTCCCCGGACCCCTGAGGTTACACACTGCCTCAATATGTTTCGATGAAATGTCCCTCTGGTTCCCTGATACCCTGGATATCATGGCTCTCACAAGGTATTCTTTAAGAATATCCGGCTGCCTGTCAAATACCTCCGTTCGTATGGAAAAAAGATTCCCCTCTGAAAAAAAGTTTTCCTCTGAAAGAATCTTTTCCGCCTGGTGGTAAAAATATTCATCGGCGCGGGATGCCAAAGAAGCTATATTTAAAATATGTTCTCCTGCCCTGTCATTGATATTTTCCTCAACCCATGGAAGGAGCTCATTCCGGATTCTGTTTCTGACATACCGGCACTCTCTGTTGGTGGAATCCTCGCACCAGGAAAGTCCCGCTTCCCTCAGATAGGCTTCTATTTCTTTTCTTGTAAGACATAAAAGCGGCCGGATAATGTTGTTCCGTACCGGGCGTATCCCTCCCAGGCCCCGAAGACCGCTTCCGCGGAATATATTTAAAAGCACCGTCTCTGCATTATCATTTTTATGGTGGGCAGTTGCTGTCTTTTCACAGAAAAACCGTCCGGCGGCCTGCTCCATATGAAAATACCGCAAATTCCTTCCTGCCTCCTCCTCAGAGATTCCCCTGTCTGCAGCGTACTTTGCCACATTTTCCCGTACCACAGAAAGTGGAATGGAAAGCTTTTGGCACAAAGCTCTCACATAATCCTCATCCCGGTCCGCCTCCTCTCCCCGGAGACCGTGATTCAGATGGAAGGCAGCCACATGGATTCCAAGCTCCTCTGACAGTTCTTTAAGAACCCAAAGAAGGCAGACGGAATCGGCGCCTCCTGACACTGCCGCCAGAACGCCCTCCCCTTCCTCTGCCATCCGGTGAGCTTTCATATATTCTTTTATCCGCGTCCTCAGTATCTGTCTGTCCATTTTCTCATCTCCCGTAAATTCCTCCCACCAGCACAGTCATGTCATCCCTGGGCTCTCCTTCGAAGGACAGGGCGAAAGTCAGGATCATTTCTGCCGTTTCCTGGGGCCCCGCCGCCTTAAGTCCTCGTAAAAAGTCTTTAAAAGCCTCCTCCTTTTCTTCTCCGGGCATGGCATCTAAAACGCCATCACTGACCATGACAATTCTGTCGCCATCCCACAGTTTTTTCGACAAAAGCACCGGCTCCACAGGATTTAAAACCCCTGCCGGAACATGTTCCGATTCCAGTGTCTCCACAGAATCATGGCCCATAATAAAAGATGCCACAGCCCCCAGCTTCATAATCTCCACTACACCAGAATACAGATCCACCAGACACAAATCCAGGGTAGCCGGACGCTCGTTCTGCCCGGTCAGCAAAACGACAGTGTTGACAAGCTTCAAAGCGGCTCTGGCTGAAAATCCTGTTCCCAAAAGCTGCTCCGTCAGCTCTATCACCTTCTCACTGTCAGAATTGGCTGCCTTTCCGCTTCCCATTCCGTCAGAAAGGCTCATAATAGCCTGTCCCGGAATTCCGCTTTTAAAGGTATAGCTGTCCCCGGAAATCTCTTCGCCCTCTCTTGGTACTCTGGAGGAACCAAATAGGATTCTGTATTTTCCATCCTCCACAAACCGAAAAGGAGCTGTGTTTCTGGTGATGATGATTTTTCCGTCTCGGGAAGGGCTCCAGACCCCTTTCATGGCCCGGCCGATGACTTCCGCCGCATCCCTGGCAGTCATACAGCGTCCATTGGTCGTTCTGGCGTTCATAAATACTTCCCGTCTTTGTTCCTCATACTGGAGCACCAGAAGGCTCTCCGCAACAACCCGCCGTTTTCTGAGCGCCGCCCTCAGCTCGTCCTCCCAGGTCCTTGTCACATCCATGGCCCGCTCCATCTGGCCGGAAAATTCTTCTAAAATTCCGGCCAGTTCTTCAAACTGAACCATCACCGCATCCCGGCTCTCCAAAAAGCGGTTTTTCCAGGCAAGATTCATGGTAGCCCGTCCAAGATTTCTGTTTAATTGTCCGAGATAATCAGACTTTCTGCGGCACACTTCTAAAAATCGCCTGGGCATGTCCTCAAATTCCACCCGTCCCTTCTTTTCAAAGGTCCGTAACAAATAATACAGATAATAATTTTCCTCTTCTTCCCCCCGCCTGCATTCCCGTTTGATTCCACAGGTTTCGCACTCTCCGCAAACCATGGCAGAAGCCGCTTCAAGAGCTGCGATTCCGTCCTCTCTGGTAAGACCGTTCTCCTCCCTTGATCTCTCAAAGGTCTTTGCAACCCCCTCCAGGGACTGGGCCATATCTTTCAACCTTTTCGCCGTGTAAGCATTCACATCCGCCATGTCCTTATGTACTGCCCACTTTCTTAACACAAAAAATCCCTCCTAACCTGCGTACCATATTATAAACAGATCAGAAGGAAATATTTGTCAGATTTCTGGCTTCAGTCAGAAAAATCACATGACAATTTTTATGGAGATTCTTCCGCCTTAAACAAAATTTCGTCTTTTTTGACCAAACCCAGCTTTTCTTTTGCAACTTTTTCCACGTATTGTTTGGTCTGGACGTAAACCCTGTATTCCTCCAGCTGGGCCGCCCTTGCCTCTTCCTTTGCTTTTGCCTTCTCCAGTTCTGCCTCCCTTGCCTGGTATTCCAGATCCTTTTCCCGGAGAGAGGAGGCGCCCACATTGACCACTACGGCCAGGCTCAGTACAACCATGGTAATACCAATCAGGGCCATCCGGTTTCCAAGACTGTTCCTGGAGCGCCTTCGGTTTCTTTTATTTCGGTTTTTTCCCATGCTTCCCTGCCTCCTTCCGTGTGATCATAGTCCTTCTTTTCATTGTAATCCATCTCCCCATGTTTTTCAAGACCGCAAATACACTTTGGCTCACAAGCCGGTCATAAAGAAACATCCCCAGAAACGTACTTACGATCACATATCCCCTCAGAATGCCATCATTTTCATAAAACAAAAGGGAAAAAGTCATAACCGCACAGTAAATCCAATAAAAAAAGTCTTCCAGACCTGTCCACAGACTGCCATGGGGAATCAGAAGACGGAATAAGCGCAAAAGGTCATAACTGATCATCAGGAGAATTCCCAGCACAAAACTTAAGGCAGCAAGTTCCGCTTCCTCCTGTATATAAAGACTCATGGGTAGCTCCTCCTTTCTGTCTTATTTAAACAGCCTGGAAAGGAAGGACTGTCCGGCCTTCCGGTAGCTCTCATTGGAAGAATACACAAAGCTGTCTGTTCTCCCTTCAATATCAATCTCTCCTTTATCCAGTGTCAGCCTGCTCACATGGAGGTCCTTTCCCTTGATGGTCAAAAGTCCCATGTCCGTATCCAGTACAATGGTATTTTCATCAAAAGAAATCACATCCAGAATTCCTGTGAGATTTCCCTTGTCTCTGTTATGTAAAACAATTTTGTGGGACAGCCCGATTTTTTCTTCCATGAAAAAAACCTCCTGACATACTTTTTAATAAGTATATTAAGAGGTTTTCCAATATATTCGTATTAATTAACAATTCGTAAATGCACAGACCTGCTGAACAGTTACTTTCATTCTATAAATACCGGTAAAGCTCTTTCACATCGTCTTTCCGGACTGTTTCCTGAACATCGAGAACTTCCACTTTTACAGACTTCATTCCGAACTGGATTTCAATGATGTCCCCCTGTTTTACTGCAAACGAAGCCCTGGCTGGTTTGCCATTAACTATCACGCGGCCAGCGTCACACGCCTCATTGGCTACTGTGCGGCGTTTAATCAGGCGGGATACTTTCAGAAATTTATCTAATCTCATGAATTAAGCGTTCACCTGATCTCTGAGAGCCTTTCCGGCTTTGAATCTTGGAGTCTTAGAAGCAGCGATGGGCATTTTTTCGCCTGTCTTCGGATTTCTTCCTTCTCTTGCTGCTCTCTCTGAAACCTCAAAAGTACCAAAGCCCACTAACTGGATTTTTTCTCCCTTTACTAATTCATCTGCAACAACATCCGTAAAAGCCTTAAGGGTCTTTTCTACATCTTTTCTGGAAAGCTCTGCTTTTTCAGCAACTGCTGCGATTAATTCTGTCTTGTTCATTGATATTTCCTCCTAAAAATCAACTTGCAACCGCCTTCATTCTTCCGGCGGATTCATTGCGTTATACCCTTACATTTATATATGCTTCCGGCCTTTTTGTCAAGGTTTTTTCCCGTTTTACCCAGTTTTTTCCTTCCGACTGTAAAATCAAAAAGATGGCGTTTTTTCGCCATCTTTCGCACAGCTTTCCTGATTAGCTTAATTCAATCTTCGCAGCCTCTTCTGGCTTAAATTCATTTTCCAGATCATAGATATTATGTCCTGTGGATTCACCAAGAACACGGCCTTCCAAAGAATAACAGCG